>JAGRKR010000745.1 GCA_020442225.1 Hyphomicrobiaceae bacterium
GGCGTCGTCGCTGGGGGCGCGTCCTTCTGCGGCTTGCTGCCGGGCGTACCATCGGCGCCCGCATACTCGGCCGGCTTGCACGAGCAGCCGCGCACCAGCTCCTTGCGGTAGCGGAAGGCGGCGGGCAGCTTGGTGTAGAGCTCCTGCGATCGATAGGACATCATCTGCTCCACCGACGCGCCGGGGTTCTGGTAGTAGTAGAGTTCCGTCGGGGCCGCGCATTTGGACTGGCAGACCTGCTCGTCCCGCTCGAAATGATTGGGCAGGGTCGCGAAGCTCACCGGGAAATAGTACCCGTCACAGGTCCTGACGCAGAGCGTCCGGTAGGTGGCGAAGGGGAGCGGCCCCGTGGGGCCAGTGGGTCCGTAGCCCGGTCCTGCGCCGTCCTGGTCCTGCCAGAAGAAGGAGAAGGGGTTCTGAGGCTGGCGCTTGGCCGCCTCCTGCTGGTACTGGCGGCCGCAGCCGTGCCGGGCCAGCTCACGCACGATTTCGTCCTGGCGGCCACGGTTGTTCTGGGCGCTCAGGATCTGCTGGCGCTGGGCCTCGAGCTCGGCCAGCCGGCGGCGCGCATCCTCGACGCGCCGCGACAACTCGAGACACCGTCGGGTGCGCCGCAACGTCTTGGAAAAGAAGAAATAGTCGTAGCAGTCGGCACGATCGAGCTGCGCCTGGGACTGCTGATACGCGCGGTCGAAGGTCCGCATCTCCGATTCGATGCGCGGCAACTGCTCGCGCGACTGCGAGCCGCGCATCCAGTCCTGCGCCATACGCTGCTCGAGCTCCAGGCAGATGCGCGCGCGGCGACTGTCGGGAGGCGCGGGGCGCACGGGCTGGCTGGGCGCTGGATCGGGTGCGCGATAAACGGGCCGGGCCGGCGTCGGCTGCTGCGTGCGACCGAAGGGGGTCCAATCGCCACCGCTCTGCGCCAACGCAGGCAGCCCGAGCGCGAGGCACGCGACAAGGACAGCCGCGGCGCCTGCGGCGGTGCGAAACCGACGTCGAGAGGTGTCATTCAGGCGCGTCATCGTCACCATGCAGCGGTTACGCGCCGGGCTCCTCGCGGGATCCACCGGCACGCAGCGATTTGAGCATCGATGACGCTAGAAGCGCAATGCGCTGGAAATAGGGCGCTGGGGATAACCCGCGACGCGCCTTTGCGTCGCGGCCCGGGGGCGCGAAACGGGCCGCTCAGGGGACTGAGGGAACGCCTGGGCTCAGCGCTCGACCGGTTTCAGCTCGACCTCGTAGGAGGCGTTCCCGTGGATGTCGACGGTCCCCTTCATGTCGCCGCGGCCGGGTCGGGTGCTGGTATGCACGTTGGCGTGCTTGAGACGGCAGGTCGTGGCGATGGTGGCGAGCAGGATCTGGCACTCCTTGCTCATGAGCATGTACACGGCGCGGCGGCCCTCCTCGGCGAGCGCGCCCTGCTTCTCCGCCGAGCCGGTGTCGCCGGGCACGGAAAAGCGGAAGCCGACGGTGATCATCTGGGGATGCCGGGGCACGTCGCCGCCGATGGGGAAGGAGCGGATCGGGTTGTTCTGCGCGGTGGCCGGCCAGGCGAGGACCGTCAGGGAGGCGGCGAGAAGGGCGGTCGCAAGGCGCATGAAGGGCTCCTGATTTGAAACCACGTGTCGGTTGGCATCCTCAGTGGACGGCCGGGCTTGGATAATGGAGGTGGATCGGTAGAGCAAGGACGTGGCCGAATCAGGACTAAGGCCGTGCTAATTTGCGATCCCGTGCCGCCTGCAGCGTCTGGTCGGTGCCGCCCAGCCATGGCAGAGTGCGTCGAACCCCTCCCTTACGCCCAGCGTCGAAAGGACCCCCATGAAGCTCTACGTCACACCCGGCTCGCCCTACGCACGGCTCGTCCGCGTGCTCATCCTCGAGCGCGGGCTCAAGGACAGGGTCGACGTTCTCGCGGCAGAGACGCGCGTGGCCGGCAGCCCCTTCTACGGCGTCAATCCCTCGGGTCGCGTGCCGTATCTGGTCCTCGACGACGGGCGCGATTTCGAGGATTCCCAGCTGATCATGACATATCTCGACCGGCTCACCCCCGGCGAGCGCTTGATCCGCGATCCCGCCGAGCAGGACTGGGTGCCCGCGCGCTTCGAGTTCCGCGCGCGCAGCTTCCTCGATGGCATCGCGGTTCTCGGCCGCGAGTTGCGCCGTCCGGCCGGTCAATCGTCCCCCATCATCCTCGAGCACGAGAGCGAGCGCGCCCGGCGCGTTGCCGACTGGCTCGAAGGGCAGATGGATCATGCCTACTGGAGCGGTCCGCTCAACATGGGGCAGATCATTCTCTATGCTGGACTGGACTGGGGACGGCGGGCGCACGCCGACGCGACGGACTGGTGCACGGGCCGGCCGAAGCTCGCCGCCTGGTTCGCGCGACTGTCGGCGCACCCGTCCATCAAGGCGACCGCGGCCGATCAGTCACTGTGAAACGCCGGATGCCCGACGCCGGCCGTCAGCCGAACACCCGGCTGAAGATCGTGTCGACGTGCCGGGTGTGGTAGCCGAGGTCGAAGAGGGCCTCGAGCTCGCCCGCCGTCAGCGTGCCGGCCACGTCCTTGTCGGCCTTGAGGAGGGTGAGGAAGTCACCCTCTCCGCGCCAGACGGGCATGGCGTTGCGCTGCACCCATGCATAGCTGTCCTCGCGGCTGACGCCCTTCTGGGTGAGCGCCAGCAGCACCCGCTGGGAATGGATGAGGCCGCCGAGCCGATCGAGGTTCCGGCGCATGTTCTCGGGATAGACGAGCAGCTTCTCGACGACGCCGGCCGCCCGGTTGAGCGCGAAATCCAGCGTCACCGTGGCGTCGGGGCCGATCATGCGCTCGACGGAGGAATGCGAGATGTCGCGCTC
>JAGRKR010000091.1 GCA_020442225.1 Hyphomicrobiaceae bacterium
GTTCGGCGTCGATCTCGGCGGCGGTGCGCACGAGGCGACTCGCGGCAGCGCCGACGTCAAGCTGATGCCGGGCGCCCGCCGCTTCGAGGTCGGGAACTACAATTTTCCCGCCGCTGCGGCGCTCGATCGCTCGCTCGACATCCTGCTCGAGATCGGCACCGAGGCGATCGAGGCGCACGTGGACGCGCTCGCGCATCGTCTCGCGTCGGGACTGCTGCAGCTCGGCCTGCCGGTGATGGGCGGACGGCCCGGGCCGCATCTCGGCGGCATCGTCTCGGTCGGACACCTCGGCGCCGGCGGCCACGATACCGCGGAGGACCCTGCCATGGCTTCGCTGCATGAGGCTTTGACCGCGGCCGGCATCCGGCTCTCGGTGCGTCAGGGCATGCTGCGCTTCTCGATGCACCTCTTCAACGACACCGACGACATCGAGAAGGTCCTGCATGTGGCTCGGGCATGGCGTGACGCAAATCCGAGCATGGTGGCTGCGTGATCGGCAATCGGCCGGTGGAGAACGTGTTTCTTCACCGACTTCGGCCCGACGAGGTTGACAGTACGATCGCATTGCGATGCCATCACTTCATAGTCTGCCCGCGCACAGACGGGTAGCCGACGCGCAATCCGGCCGCTGCGAACGACCGGGGTTAGAAAGAAGCAAGGGAGATCAATCATGAAGGCGTTGAGACGATCCGGTTGGCTGGCTGTTGCCGCCAGCGTTGCATTCCTGTCCACGCCGGCCGTTGCCGCCGACGGGCCGATGGTGACCAAGATCAAGCAGCGCGGCGAGCTCGCCTGCGGCGTGCATACGGGCCGCTACGGCTTCGCCGTCGCCGACAGCCAGGGCAAATGGATCGGGCTCGACGTCGATTTCTGCAAGGCCGTGGCCGCGGCGATCCTCGGTGACGCCAACAAGGTGAAGTACGTGCCGATGAGCGCCGTGCAGCGCTTCCCTGCCTTGCAGTCGGGCGAGATCGATGTTCTCTCGCGCACGACGACCGTGACGCTCACCCGTGACGTCTCGCTCGGCCTGCACTTCGGCCCGACCACCTTCTACACCGGCACCGGCTTCATGGTGCGCAAGACCACCAAGGCCACCAAGCTCGAGCAGCTTGCCGGCGCCACGGTCTGCGTCGTGCCGGGCTCCACGACGGAAAAGAACATCGCGGCGCTCTTCAAGGCCCGCAAGATCAAGTACACGCCGGTCGTCATCGAGAGCCAGAAGGCCATGGTCGGCGCCTATTTCTCCGGGCGCTGCGACGTCATGAGCATGGATCACGCGGGTCTGCCCGGTCACCGCCGCTTTGACGCGAAGAACCCCGACGAGCACTTCATCTTCGAGGAGGTCTACTCCAAGGAGCCGCTCGCCATGGCCATCCGCCAGGGTGACGACCAGTTCTACGACATCATCAAGTGGGTCACGCACGTCACGTTCAACGCCGAGGAGTACGACGTCCATCAGGCCAACGTCGACGAGGTGCTGAAGACCACCACCAACCCCGACGTGCAGCGCATGCTCGGCAAGATCGGCGGGCTCGGCAAGAAGCTCGGTCTCGACGACCAGTGGGGCTACCGGATCATCAAGCAGGTCGGCAGCTACAAGGACATCTACGACCGCAATTTCGGCGAAAAGTCCCCGCTCAAGCTGCCGCGCGGCCTCAACAAGCAGTGGACGCAGGGCGGCCTGCTCTACGGCTACCCGATCAAGTAGGGCCTGGCCCTCGACAGCGGGAACGGCGAGCCTCGCAGCAGGCTCGCCGTTCTGACTTTCCATTGGCGGGCTTCCACGGGCGGATCTAGTGGCGCAAGCGGAGACATTTCAGGACGGCCCGCGTCGCGGCGGCTCGCTCCTCTACTCGACGGCCTTCCGTGGCGTCGCCTATCAGATCCTGCTCGCGGCCGGCGTGATCCTGGTCGGCTATTTCCTCTATTCCAACGTCAACCAGAACCTCGAGCGGCAAAGCATCGCCACGGGCTTCAGGTTCCTCACCGAGTCGGCCGGCTTCGACATCGGCGAATCCCTCATCCCCTACGATTCCAACGACAGCTACGGCAAGGCGCTCGTCGTCGGCATCCTGAATACGCTGCTGGTCTCCGTGTTCGGTGTCGTGCTGGCAACGATCCTCGGCGGCTTCATGGGGATCGCCCGGGTGTCGCGGAACTGGCTCGCGGCCAAGCTCGCCTCGATGTACGTCGAGGTGATGCGCAACATCCCAGTCGTGCTGCACGTCATCTTCTGGGCGGCCGTCTTCCGCAACCTGCCGGGTCCCAAGGAATCGATCCATCCCTTCGAGGGCCTCTATTTCAACAATCGCGGTCTCATCTTCGCGGTGCCGAAGGCCAATCCGGCCTATGTCTGGGTCGGCGTGGCCTTCCTCGTGGGCCTCGTGGCCGCCTTCCTGTTCGTGCGCTGGGCCGACCGGCGGCGCGAGCGCACCGGCAAGTTCATGCCGACGTTCTGGCCGGCGCTGGCCATCATGATCGGCCTGCCACTCGTGACCTGGCTGGTGCAGGGCGCACCGCTCGTCTGGGACAAGCCGACCTTCGGCGCCTTCAACTTCTCCGGTGGCGCCGTCCTGACGCCGGAGTTCATCGCCCTCCTGGTCGGCATCGTCGTCTATACCGGCGCCTTCATCGCCGAGATCGTGCGCGCGGGCATCCAGTCCGTGCCGCGCGGCCAGATCGAGGCGGCCCGCTCACTCGGTCTGAGGTCGGGTTTCGTCATGCGCTACGTGACGCTGCCGCAGGCGCTGCGCGTGATCGTGCCGCCGACGACGAGCCAGTACCTGAGCCTCGCCAAGAACTCGTCGCTCGGCGTGTTCATCGGCTATCCCGAGCTGGTCAACGTCGCCAACACGACCCTCAATCAGACGGGGCAGGCGGTCGAGGCCGTGGGCATCATGATGACGGTCTATCTGCTTATGAGCCTGACCATCTCCATCATCATGAACCTCTACAACCGAAAGACGATAATCCGGGAACGCTAGGCTGCGCCGTGGAGCCCGAGGCGCGGACATAGCTGCCAGACCCGACGAGTGAGAGATACGAAAGTGCGATGGCGGATACGTTGACCAGAGCAGGCGAGCCGGGCGGTCCTTCGACGAGGGCTGCGCCGACGCGCGCCTCGGCGCCGCCGCCCGAGGAGAAGATCGCCGTCCTGCGCTGGCTCAGAGACAATCTCTTCTCCTCCCCCTTCAATACGCTGGTGACGATTCTGATCGTCGCCGGCCTCGTCAAGGTCGTGCCGGGGCTGTTTGCCTGGGGCATTCAGAACGCCGTCTGGTATACGAAGGATCATGAGGTCTGCCGCGCCGCGAGCGGCGCCTGCTGGGCGGTGATCGGCGAGAAGCATCGTCCGATGCTCTTCGGCCTCTACCCGTATGCCGAGCACTGGCGGCTGGTGGTCGCGCTCGTGCTCTATCTCGGCGCCTTCTCCATCACGCTCATGCGCAGGTTCTGGAACCCGGTGTTCCTGATCGCTCTGTGGGTCGTGGTCGGCACCGCCGTCGGCATTCTGTTGTGGGGCGGCGTCTTCGGACTGACGTTCGTGCCCTCGAGTCAGTGGGGTGGGCTGCCGCTCACCATGGTGCTGTTCACCGGCACGGTCGTGCTCGGCATGCCGGTTGCTGTTCTGCTGGCCCTCGGCAGGCGCTCGCATCTGCCGCTCGTCAAGACGGTGTGCGTCACCTTCATCGAGACGCTGCGCGGCGTGCCGCTGATCACCATTCTGTTCGTGGCGGTGAACGTCTTCCCGCTTTTCCTGCCGTCCGGCATGGAGATCAATACGCTGCTGCGCATCATCGTCGGCATGGCGATCTTCTTCGCCTGCTATCAGGCCGAGGTGATCCGCGGCGGCTTGCAGGCAATCCCGCGCGGACAGTACGAGGCCGCCGAATCCCTCGGCCTCACCTATTGGCAGATGACCCGGCGGATCGTGCTGCCGCAGGCGTTGCGCATCTGTCTGCCGGCAATGGTCAACCACATCATCGCCGCCATCAAGAACACCTCGTTCGTGCTCATCATCGGCTTGTTCGACATCCTGACGGCGACGACGAATGTGCTCGAAGACCCGCTCTGGCGGCGCTTCTTCGTCGAGGCCTATCTGTTCGTCGCGCTGGTCTACTTCGTGTTCTGCTATGCGCTTTCCAAGTACAGCCAGCGCCTCGAGCAATGGCTGAGCGCCGGCCGCCAATACTGATCCGGAGACATACGTCATGCAGGAAGCAGCGAGATCGCCCGAACAGGCCGGCCGGGCTGAGCGCGGCGAGACGATCATCCGGCTCGACGGCGTCAACAAATGGTACGGTGAGTTCCAGGCGCTGCGCGACATCAACCTCGAGATCCGGCGTGGCGAGCGCGTCGTCGTCTGCGGGCCGTCGGGGTCTGGCAAGTCGACGATGATCCGCTGCATCAATCGCCTCGAGAGCCATCAACGCGGCCGCATCATCGTCGACGGCATCGAGCTCAAGGACAATCTCAAGAACATCGAGGCCGTGCGGCGCGAGGTCGGCATGGTCTTCCAGTCGTTCAATCTGTTCCCGCATATGCGGGTCATCGACAACCTGACGCTGGCGCCCATGCTGGTGCGGCGCATGCCCAAGCGCGAGGCTGAGGAGATCGCCATGCGCTACCTCGAGCGCGTGCGCATCGCCGAGCAGGCCTACAAGTATCCCGGCCAGCTCTCGGGCGGCCAGCAGCAGCGCGTCGCCATCGCCCGCTCCTTGTGCATGCAGCCGCGCATCATGCTGTTCGACGAGCCGACGTCGGCGCTGGANNGAGATGATCAAGGAAGTGCTCGACGTCATGGTCGAGCTCGCCAACGAGGGCATGACGATGGTTGTCGTCACGCACGAGATGGGCTTCGCCAAGACGGTGGCCGATACGATGGTCTTCATGGATCAGGCCGAGATCGTCGAGGTGGCGCCGCCCGACACGTTCTTCACGAAGCCGAAGAGCGAGAGGACCCAGCTCTTCCTCAGTCAGATCCTCACGCACTGAGCCAGGCGGCCATCCGGGAGGGAGCAACGCCATGAGTGACCCGCAAGCCCTGCCGTCCACCGGCGTTGCGCCTGACTGGCAGGCCGTGCGGCGCGAGTTTCCCGCCCTCGATCACCTCACCTATCTCAATATCGCCCAGAAGGCGGCGGTGCCGCGCAAGGTCGAGGCGGCCATCGCCGAGTGGATGGCCGACGTCCATGCGACGGGCGGCGCCACCGCGTTCTCCATGTCGCCGATCGAGGACACGCGGCGCGCGGTCGCAAACACCTTCGGCATGCCGCATGGCAGCGTGGCGCTGATCAAGAACACCTCCGAGGGCATGAACATCGTCGCCCAGGGCTTTCCCTGGCGTCCCGGTGACAACGTCGTCATCTCGAGCATGGAGCACGAGAATAACACGTTTCCCTGGCGTCACCTGAAGGCGCGCGGCGTCGAGGTGCGGATCGCGGAGCCCGACGAGCAGGGGCGGGTGACGCTGGCGAGCTATGAGCCGCTCGTCGATGCACGGACACGCGTCCTGGCCGTCGGGTGGGTCGTCTACGGCAACGGCTACAGGGCCGATCTGCCGGCGCTCGCGGCCTTCTGCAAGTCCCGCGGCGTCCGCCTGGTGGTGGACGGCATCCAGGCGGTCGGCATTCTCGCGACGCCGATCCAGGAGCTTGGCGTCGATGTTCTGGTGGCCGGCGGACACAAAGCGCAGCTCAGTCTCGCAGGCGCCGGATTCCTCTACGCGACACCTGAGATGATCGAGCTATTGCAGCCGCCCTATGCCGCCAAGTTCAGCTTCGAATCCAACGACCGCACGCTTGCCGAGCCGAAGCTCGCCGCAGACGCCCACCGCTTCGAGTATGGCAATCCGAATTTTCTGGGCTGCTGGGTGCAGAAGCGCTCGGCGGAGTGGATCGCCTCGCTCGGCCTCGCCAACATCGAGGCGCGGGTCAAGGCGTTGACGACGCGCCTGATCGACGGCGCCGAGGCGCGGCAGATCCGCGTGCGTACGCCGCGGCCGTGGAGCGAGCGGGCCGGCATCGTCAGCTTCGACGTCGGCAACAGGGCGGATGCGCTGGTGGCGTCGCTCCAGGCGCGCAACATTCTCGTCAGCCAGAAGGATGGGCACCTGCGCGCCTCGCTGCACTTCTACAACGACGAGGCGGATGTGGACCGCTTCCTGGATGCGGTCGCGGAGCTTGGTGGCGGCCGCGGCTGACGGGTGGCGCGGGCTTGCGCGTTGGCGTTGGTGAGGGGGCGGCGTGACGAAAGCGCGGGAGTTCGCGGTGGTCGGGGCCGGGGTCGGCGGCTTGGCCGTCGGAACGCTGCTCGCCCGCGCCGGCCATCGCGTCACGCTCTATGAGCGCTTCGCCGAGCCGCAGCCCGTTGGCTCCGGTCTCATGCTGCAGCCGACAGGCCTCGCGGCGCTGGCTCGCCTCGGACTGCGAGGCGCTGTCGAAGCCCTCGGTGCGCGCATCGGGCGCCTGCACGGCCTGACCGACACCGGCCGCACGGTCTTCGACCTCTCGTATGCCGGTCTCGGCCCCGATCACTATGCCATCGGCATTCACCGCGCGGCCCTGCATGGCGCGCTGTGGCAGGCCTTTCGCAACTCCGGCGGCGATATCGAGGCGGGCCGGGAAATCGTCGATGTCGAGCGTCGGGCGGATGGCCGGGCGGCGCCCGTGGATGCGCTCGGCAGGCGGGCGGCGGTCGCAGATCTCGTGATCGACGCCTCCGGGGCGCGCTCGCGTCTGCGCGCCCTCGTCTCGCCGCGTCGGCCACGCCCCTATACCTTCGGCGCGGTCTGGGCCAGCGTTCCCGATATCGGCATCGCCGAACAGGCCCTGGCACAGCGCTACGTGGCGGCGCGGATCATGATCGGCTACCTGCCCATCGGGCGCCCGGACGCCGGCGCGGAGCGGCTCGCCGCGCTGTTCTGGAGCCTGAAGCCCTCGCAATACGATGACTGGAGGCGCGACTTCGCCGCCTGGCGGGAGAAGGTGGTGGGACTGTGGCCCGCGCTGGCGCCGGTCGTCTCCGCCCTGCCGGGGCCGGAGGCGTTCGCGCAGGCCAGCTACGTGCAATTCACGGCTGCTCCACCGTTCGCCGGACCACTCGTGCTGATCGGCGACGCGGCCCATGCTACGTCTCCGCAGCTCGGACAGGGGGCGAACAGCGCCCTCCTCGACGCGGTCGTTCTCGCCGATGCGCTGAGCGGTCATGCGGACATCGGCGCGGCGCTACGGACGTTCGCCGCTGCGCGACGGCGGCACGTGCGCTTCTACCAGTGGGCGGGCGCGCTCATGACCCCGTTCTTCCAGTCGGACTCGCGGCTGCTGCCCATCGCCCGCGATCTCGCCTTCGATCGCGCGAAGCTGCTGCCCATTGTGCATCGCCAGATGCTCTGGACCCTGGCCGGATTGAAGACGGGACTGTGGTCGCACGCGGACTGCACGGCGCTCGCCGGTGGTCAGCCGTCGGCGCAGGTGCAGGCGAGCGCGTCGCGCGGCGGTTGAGGTCGGTGGGCCGCGCGAGCTGCCTCAGGCCACCCCACCCTGCTGCGCAAAGGGCAGGCTGGCGAAGCCGCTCGGCGCGCTGAAGGTCGTGCGGTCGTCGGTGCTGGCGGCGTCAGCCTCGAGGGCCAGCTCTGCAGGTGCCAGCTCCGCGGGTGCGAGCAGGTCGTCGATGCGGCGCAGCTCGTCGGCGACGTCCTGCAGGCGCGCCGTGATCTTGCCGATGAAGTGCTCGGCGAGTGACGGATCGACCTCCATCAGCTCCAGCAGGCCGGCTCGCGTGATCTTGAGGGCGCGCACGACGCCGGCCGCGGCAATGGAGGCGCCATGCACGACTTCCGTCAGCATCGCCATCTCGCCGACGAGGCAGCCGGGCTCGATGAGCTGCGGCGGCAGGTGGGGCGCGTACGCGTGCGTGAGGCGGGCACCGCCACTCACGATGAGGAATGCCGCATCGCCCTCCTCGTCCTCCTCGATCAAGGTATCGCCGTCGCGAAAGACGATGCGCTCGGCCGAGCGTGCGATGCGCGCGAGTTGATCGTCATCGAGGCCGTGGAATATGGCGACGCGCCGCAACGGCGCGATGAGTGCTTCCGCAGTCATGACTGTCCCTGCTCGTAGGAAGACTGGAACCGAACGCTACGTGTGCTCGATACTCAGACTGATACCGCGAGGACGATGACTGACTTCCCGACGCTCCCTCGTGCCCCTAGAGGTACGCCAGGAGGCCCGTAGCGGCAAGCGCCCTGTGGACGAGCTGGGGACGGCTGGTGGGCAGAGTGGGGACAAACGCTCGCGCCGATCGGCTCACGGAACGAGCTTGTAGCCGCCTGTCTCGGTGACCAGCAGCTCGGCGTTGGAGGGATCCTTTTCGATCTTCTGGCGCAGCCGGTAGATGTGCGTCTCGAGCGTGTGGGTCGTGACGTTGGCGTTGTAGCCCCAGACCTCGTGCAGGAGAACGTCGCGCGTCACGACTTTCTCGCCGGCACGGTAGAGATATTTTAGGATCGAGGCTTCCTTCTCGGTCAGGCGGATGCGCGAGCCCTTCTCGTCGACCAGCATCTTGGACGCCGGCTTGAACGTGTAGGGACCGATCGTGAAGACGGCATCCTCGCTCTGCTCGTGCTGGCGCA
>JAGRKR010000746.1 GCA_020442225.1 Hyphomicrobiaceae bacterium
CTTCGAGAAGGTGCAGAAGGCGGTCAGGAAGGCCGCCCTGGCGGGGGAGGGCGCTCTGCCCGCCTAGGCGGGCAGAGCGCGCTGCGAAAGCTTTAACAACTCGTTAACCGAATCACCTAAGTGTGGGGTGGGATGGTGGCGACACCGTTCCGTCGAGGCCGCACGTTCGGGTCTCGATGGTCTCGTGCGCGGAGCAGACACGGGAGACTGATGCGGTGTGCACCGGACGAGGTGACCGCAGATGACGCGTGAAGCGGTCGGGCATTGCGCAGGGTGGGCCGGGACAGGGCGGCACCCTCGGGCACGACAGGCGAAGCGACGCGCACTTCAGGCGTACCTGTCCATCCTTCCCGCATTCCCCTCGGACATGGCGAACAGCTCGGATGCCTGCGGCCCAACAGCGGCCGCCAGGGCTTCGGAGCTGCGCGTGTCGTCGTTCGGGGTCATGGCATCACGAAAGGAGTGCGGGGCAACCCGAGAAGAAGGAGTGGCACATGCTGCAGCGCCTCCTAGACCGGTACTTGCTAGACCCCTTCGCATCGAGGCAAAGCGCGCGGCTCGCGTTTCGCTTCGATCCGTTGCGGTTCCTGGTGCTGCTCTGGCGTAACAGCATTCTGTATCCTCCGAGTAGACCTTGAGTGACGCATAGCCGGACAGAGTTCGGCCAGACGCAAAAATCGAGGCCGGTCCAGCGTGACCGGCCTCGATTTTTTTTGCGCGTGCGGGGGCGCTGCGACGGCCGCGCGAGCCATCGCTGTCTCGATCGCACGCAGGTCTTGTTTCAGAGAGGCAGTTGCGACAGGCGGAAGTAGTGGTGGACCGCCCGCGTGATGGACGTCGCGACCTTCTTCTTCCACTCCTCCGAACGGAGAAGCTGGGCGTCGGCCTTGTTGGTGACGTAGGCGAGCTCGATCAGCACCGACGGCACCTGCGCCGTCTTGAGGACGCGGAATGCCGCCTCGCGGTGGGGGTCGTCCTTCATCATGGTCGTCTCGCCCATCCTGTCGATGACCGATTGGGCGAACATGCTGTTGCGGGCCTTGGTCGAGCCACTCTCGCGCTTTTCGAGATCCCTGAGGATGCGGTCGAGCGTGTCGGTGTCGCCTTCGATCTCCTTGATGGCGCCCATCTCGATGCCGTCGTGGGGCACGGCGGAGCGGCGGCGCTTCATGGAGCGGGCGAGGGCATCGTGCACGCGCTCGCGCAGCGTGTAGACGGTGGCGCCGCGCACATTGCGCCGGGGAAAGGAATCGGCGTGGACCGCGATGAACAGGTCGGCGCCGTGCCGGCGCGCGAATTCGCGCCGCTCGTCCAGCGGGACGAACTTGTCGGTGTCGCGCGTCATGAGGACGGTATAGCGGCCGCTCGACTTGAGAAGATCTCGCAGATGCAGGCTGAAGGCGAGCACGACCTGCTTCTCGACGACGCCGTGATGTACGGCGCCGGAGTCATGGCCGCCGTGTCCGGGATCGATGACGATGACCGGCTTCTTCTGGGGCTTCAGGGCGCGCGTGGTGAGCGAGGCCTTGGTCACGCTCGGCTTGGGTGCGGCGGCGGCGCTCTCCCGGGTCCGGGGTGCGCGCAGCAGCCGCATGGTCTGGCCGGCCATGAAGGTCTTGGCGTCGACGGGGGTCAGCTCGAGCACCAGGCGGGCGGGTTGGCCGTCCTTGCCGGGCTCCATGATGGAGTTGCTGACCACGACGGGCTTCGCCACCTTGATGACGATCCGCGTCTTACCAGCCGCCAGCAGGCCGCCTTGCGACGACGTGACGAGGCCGCCGCCGCCGCTGGCGATGTTGGGAAGCTGCAGCCGGGTCGCGGGCAGATCGACGATGACGCGGTAGGGGTTCGCGATGGTGAAAACCTTGAACGTCGAGGGCTTCTCGACGATGGCCACGAAGCGGGTGGTGCGCGTGCCCTGCGGTGGCGCACTGCGGTCGCCGATCTGCGTGGCAGCCTGGGCCGGCGTCGGAGACAGCAAAGCCGTCCCGGTCGTTGCCAAGGCGAACAGCAGCCCCGTCAACGCCACCAGACGCCGGTAGCACCCCGATCTCATGCGTTGGACCCCCGTCTCTACGCTCGTACACACTCAGCAAGCGGGCAGTCGTACCTGTGACAGACAATGATGGCGTTTTGCGGGACGCCACGGGGCACAGTTATGGAGAGCCGGTGTTAACGCAGCGTTAATGGTGAACGGGGTTGCGGTTGCTCAATCGGGCTTCCTCAGCAGGGCGCGGGCGGCAGCCGGCGCCATGCCGTTGCCCGAATGGCCGATGCCGCGCACGGTCTTCAGCTCCCAGGCGAACGGCACACCCAGGCGCTTGGCTTCCGCCGCAGCCGCGTCGAAGAAATGCTTGCCACGCGACAGCCGGTGCGGTCCCTGCGCCATGGCCTCGGGCGAGCGGCGGAGATCCTTGGCGGCGGTATCGATGTCGGCATCTCCGAGCAGGATGACGAGGCGATGGGCGAAGGCCTTGATCAAGGCCTGCTTGTCGTACGCGAAGCCGCCGAGGCCATAGGGGTAGCGCTCGCTCTCGCCTGGCATCGTGTACCAGCCGGCGTTGGCGGCGACGGCCGCCTTGACGCGCGGGCCGCCGGTCAGGAGCATGAAGCGGTGCACGAACTGGGAGCCGGCCGAGTGACCGAAGAGGTAATAGGTCTGGGCGTCGCTCTTGAAGAGCCCCTTCGCGGCATCGAACAGCGTCTCGATCGCGGTGAAGCTCCAGGCCTCGCGCGGCAGGGCCTTGCCGTCCTTCGTGCGCATGTTGCCGAGGTTGTAGCCGCGAGAGCCCGGCCAGTCCGCCTTGCTGAACTCCGGTACGAGCAGCAGCGCGCCGTATTGCTCGGCGCGTGCCAGCCAGGCCGTGAGGTAGGGGCCCGGTTTGCGCGTGGTGCCGTGGAGCACGATCAGGACGGGCGAGCTCGGCGTGTAGCGCGACGGCTTGTAGCCGAGGACGCGCAGGGTCTTTC
>JAGRKR010000747.1:0-1336 GCA_020442225.1 Hyphomicrobiaceae bacterium
ACGCCCGCCAGCGGCTGGAAGCCGTCGGCGACGGCCGTCGCCCGTGCCGCCTCCTCCACATCCGCCATCATGATGGCGCCAGCGGGACCCGAGCCCACGAGCGTATCGAGGGCGACGGCGAGCTCCTGCGCCCGCCGCCGCACCGCAGGGCTCGCCTTGACCGGGGTGTCGGCAGTCCTGGTCGTCGGTCCCGGCGCCGTTGCCGGGCGCTCGCGCGACGGTGGCGCCGCGGGCAGCGTTCCCACGACCGCACCGGCATCGCTGGTTGCACCTTCGGTCTCCATGTCGACGAGCGGCGCGCCCACGGCGATCACGTCCCCCACTGCGCCGTGGAGCGCGACCAGGCGACCCGGCCACGGCGCGGGGATCTCGACGACCGCCTTGGACGTCTCGACCGACACCAGCGGCTGGTCGGAGACGACGCGATCGCCGGCCGCGACGTGCCAGGCGACGATCTCCGCCTCTTGCAGTCCTTCGCCCAAGTCTGGCAGCCGGAAGGTTTTCATCGGTAGCTCATGACCTCTCGTGCCGCTGCGGCGATGCGCTCGGCGCCCGGCAGGTAGTGCCCCTCCAGGCGCGGCAGCGGCATCACGCAGTCGTAACCCGTCACGCGCCGGACCGGCGCCAGGAGCGAGAGCAACGCGCCCTCCGCCACGCGCGCCGCGATCTCGCCACCGAATCCACCGGTCAGCGGCGCCTCGTGCGCAATGACGCAGCGGCCGGTCGTGGTCACTGAGCGCAGGATCGGCGTGGCGTCGAGGGGCGTCAGCGTCGCCACGTCGAGCACTGCCGCCTCTATGCCCTCGCTCGCCAGCAGGTCGGCCGCCGCCAGCGCCTCGACGATCATGGCCCCCCAGGCGACCAGGGTCACATCACCACCGTCGCGCAGCATGAAGCAGGTATCGAGCTCCAGTGCCGCGCCGTCGTCCTCGACCGTCTCGCGCGACAGGCGATAGAGGCGTTTCGGCTCGAGAAAGACGACCGGATCGGGATCGCGGATGGCCGCCAGCAGCAGTCCGTAGGCCCGCCGCGGCGACGATGGGATGACCACCCTGAGCCCGGGGATGTGCGCGAAGAACGTCTCGACGCTGTCGGAGTGATGCTCTGGGGCGTGGATGCCGCCACCGTAAGGCGCCCGCAACACCATCGGGCACGTCAGCCTCCCCCGCGTGCGCGTGCGCAACCGCGCGGCGTGATTGACCATCTGGTCGATGGTCGGGAACATGAAGCCGTCGAACTGGATCTCGGCGACGGGGCGGAACCCTTCGGCTGCGAGACCGACCGACAATCCGGCAATCGCGGCCTCGGCCAGCGGCGTATCGCGCACGCGCTGCGG
>JAGRKR010000747.1:1431-2435 GCA_020442225.1 Hyphomicrobiaceae bacterium
GCCAGATTGACGGCCTCGACCAGTGTGATCTCAGGCATGCGGCGCTCCCGCGGCCGCGAGCGCACGACGCTGCGCCGCCAGGGCCGGCGGCAGCTCGGCGAACAGCCAGTCCATCATGTCCGTCGGCAGCGGCGCCGGCGTGGCGAGATAGGCCGCGACGGCCGTCTCGATCTCGGCGCGGCAGCGCGCCAGATGCTCGGTCTCGTCAGTCTTGGTCCATACGCCCTCGCGCACCAGATAGCTTCGCAAGCGGGCCACGGGCTCGCTCTTCCAGTGCGCCGACACCTCGCCATCGTCGCGATAGCGCCTGGCATCGTCGGCCGTCGTGTGGTCGGCGAGCCTGTACGTCAGCGCCTCGACCAGCGATGGTCCCTCGCCGCTCCGCGCGCGCTCCAGCGCCTCGGCCATCGCCACGCGCACGGCGATGACGTCGTTGCCGTCCACCTGCACGCCGGGCACGCCCGCGGCCACGGCCTTCTGCGCCAGCGTCGCGGCCGCCGTCTGCGCCGAACGCGGCACGGAGATCGCCCACTGGTTGTTGTTGACGACGAAGACGGCCGGCAGCTTCCAGACCCCGGCGATATTCAGCGCCTCGTAGAAGTCTCCTTTCGATGTCGCGCCATCGCCGCCGACGGCGACGGCCACGCGCGCCTCGTGGCGCATCTTCATGGCGAGCGCGACGCCGACAGCGTGAGGAAATTGGCTTGCCACCGGAATGCATACGGGGAAATCCCGCCGGGCCGCTGCGAAATCCGAGCCCCGCTCGTCGCCTCCCCAGTAGCGCAGCAGCTCGGTCATGCTCACGCCGCGCCAGAGCATGGCGCCCTGCTCGCGAAACGACGGAAGCAGCACGTCCTCGGGGCGCATGATGCTGGCGAGGCCGACGCCCACCGCCTCCTGACCGAGCGATGAGGCATACGTACCGAGCTGGCCGGTGCGTTGCAGGGCGACGGCCTTTTCGTCGAAGGCCCGCGTCAGGACCATCGCCCGATAGAGCGCGACCA
>JAGRKR010000092.1 GCA_020442225.1 Hyphomicrobiaceae bacterium
CGAAGACACGTTCAACATGTCGCTCAGGAAATTCCTGAAGCAGGTGGGTGTCACGTCACAGCAGCAGATCGAGAAAACCGTTCGAGAGGGTGGCATCGGTGATCGCCGGATGCTCAAGGTCAAGATGGTGCTGACCGCCGAAGGCACGGACCTCGAGCACGTGGTCGAGGGCGAAATTGAGCTGGGCTGAACCGCGCCTGGAACCGAATTTTCCGCCGCTTCTCACGGGACGGCGTGTGGTTCCGGGAAAACCCGTTTCCGAACAGGCCGTCGAGGGCGCGTGCGCAGGCGACCTCGGGGCCTGTGACGTCTTGTGGGACGAGGATGCCACGCATGCCCATCTGGCGATCGTGCTGGAGCCGGAAGTCTCTCTCGCGCGAGCCGCGCAGATGCTGCCTCTCGCGGTCTCGGCCGCGGGTGATTGCATCGGTGCGCTGGCGCCGCCACAAGTCGGCGTGAGCTATCGCTGGCCGGCTACTGTCCTGGTCAACGGGGCACCCGTCGGTGAACTCTCCCTGGTTGCATCCGGTGGGTCTGCCGATGCCGTGCCCGATTGGATCGTCGTGTCGATGTCACTTCGCCTGCGCTGGGCCGGCACGACCGAACCAGGCGAACAACCAGAGGCGACGGCACTTGCCGAAGAGGGCTGCGAAGAACTTACCGCGCTCGATCTTCTGGGTTCGTACGCCCGTCATTTCATGACGTGGCTGAACATCTGGCAGGACGATGGCTTCCGGCCGATCCACTTGAACTGGACCGAGCGCGTCGAAGGCCGGCAGGAACCTGTGCGGCTGACGGGGATGACGGAGGACGCCACAGTCGCGGGCATGGACGAAGACGGCAATCTTCTGGTGAAGACCGCGCAGGCGCCAGTACGCGCCCTGTCGCTGTTGGACGTCATCATAATCGACGGCAGGACGTGAGCCGTGCCGCGCCGCCAGATGCTCAGGACCATCCGGTTCGACGCCACCGACACTTTCGTTTTTTCGCTCGCGGCGGAGCCCGACGAGTGGGCGATCCCCGGCGCCTTCGCTTTTGTCACGCTCACCGAACGCGATCTCGTCGGCAAAACGCGTCAGGAGTTCGCCAACGGATTCCTGAGCCTGCATTCGTTCGGCCGGTCGACATTCGCGTGCGCAGCCCCGATCGACGAGACCACGGTGACGGCGCTCAAGGCCGCTCTGGCCGAGCATTTTGTCGAGGCCTATGGTGCGCCAGGCCCGGTTGAAGCGGCGCAAGCAGCATCCGACGAGATCGAGTACGCTTGCTCACTCGCAAGCGACGTGCCGATCAACACCGTGTTTGCGGTCCATCGCTCGTTCGATGACGACGGCGAGATCCGCGAGCAATTCCACGTGATCGAGAAAACGGCGCCGAGCTGGCCCATTCGCATCGCGGAAAGTAAGGACAGTGATGCCTGAATTCTGGAAGTCTTCGGGGTTGCAGCTTGTCGAGCGCACCGCACAAGGCTGGATGGCCGTCACGCCCGAGCTGATCCGCGCCTACCTGGCGCGGCCGGAGATCCATCCGGTCGAGGAATCCTGTGCCAACGAGATCGCCCTGTTCGAGAGCCTGATGGGAGACCCGCTGCGCCCGGTCTCTGCCGCGGACCTGGATGCGCTCGCCGACCGTGATGCCGCGGACAACTACCGGATAGTCCTGGGATACCGCGATCAGCTCGTGCGCAGTGGCACATTG
>JAGRKR010000748.1 GCA_020442225.1 Hyphomicrobiaceae bacterium
CGACTACGGCGACCTTTCCGGCCTGAACAAGGACGATGCGCGCAAGCGCTGGGGCGAGGAGCAGGTCCACATCTGGCGGCGCAGCTACGATATCCCACCGCCGGGCGGCGAGAGCCTGAAAAACACGGCCGAGCGCGTGCTGCCCTACTACGAGGCGCACATCCTTCCGCTCGTCAAGAGCGGCAAGTCGATCATCGTCGCGGCTCACGGCAACAGTCTGCGCGCCTTGATCATGAACCTCGAGGGGCTTTCGGGCGAGGAGATCGTCAAGCGCGAGCTTGGAACGGGCGTCCCCATCGTCTACGAGCTCAACAGCGACGGTAGCGTCGGCAGCAGGCGCGAGCTGACCGAGTAGGGGGAACGACCGGACGCGCGCAAACACGGGATGGTAGGTGGGAGCTAGCCATGGCGCTCGACGATATCGGTGGTGACGATTCCAAGGGATCCAACAAGTGGATCGGCGTCTATATCGGCGTGCTTGCCGTATTGCTGGCGATCTGCTCGATGGGCGGCGGCAATGCCGCGAAGGACGCCTCGCGCGCCAATCTGGACGCGTCCAATCTCTGGGCCTTCTTCCAGGCGAAGAACATTCGCCGTACGACCTTCATTCTGGCCGCCGACGAGATGGAGGCGCTGCTGAAGACGCAGCCCGGCCTGACCGAGGAGGCGCGCAAGCACGTCGAAGGCAAGATCAAGCTCTACCGGGACACCGCCGCGCGCTACAAGACGGAGCCCAAGTCCAAGGAGGGGTTGGATGAGCTCTTCGTGCGCGCCAAGGCGCTGGAGGTCGAGCGCGACACGGCCATGCGCAAGGACCCCTATTTCGACTGGAGCCAGGCGCTGCTGCAGATCGCCATCGTACTGGCGTCAGTCGCGATCATTTCCGGGTCAGGAGTGCTGCTGTTCGTCAGTGGTACGCTCGGCGTCGTCGGCAGCCTGCTGATGCTCAACGGCTTCCTGCTGCTCGTGAAGGTGCCGTTGCTGGGTTGAGCCGCACCGGTCCGGCGGCAGCGGTCAGGCCATCGCGGCCAGCGACGGCGTTGCCGCGGGCCTTTGCGTGCGGCTTCCCGCCCAGGCCCGCCGGTCCGTGTGCGTGGTGGCCGCCCGGACGGCGCTGCAAGCCGGCGACGCCAGCTCCCTCGGGCGATTTCTCGGGCCTCCGGCCCTCTGCTTGCTTGCGCCCTCCCGAAATGATCGCTAGCAATTCCTGGCGCCGGGCGATCCCGTCCGGGGCCACGGAACCAGCCCATCTCATCCATTGTTTTCTGAGGACGCGCGCGATCATGCCCAGCTTCGACATCTTGCTCCTTCCCGGTGACGGCATCGGCCCCGAGGTCATGCAGGAGGTGAAAAGCGTGCTGGGCTGGCTTCAGGGCCAGGGCGTCGCGACCTTCAATACCGAGCAGGATCTGATCGGCGGAAGCTGCTACGACCAGCACAAGGTCTCGGTGACCGAGGGCACGGTCGACAAGGCCCGCAAGGCGGACGCCGTGCTGTTCGGCGCCGTAGGCGGCCCCAAGTGGGACAAGGTTCCTTACGAGCAGCGCCCGGAGGCGGGCCTTCTCAGGCTGCGCAAGGATCTCGATCTCTTCGCCAATCTGCGCCCGGCGATCTGCTATCCGGCGCTGGCCGAGGCCTCGAGCCTGCGTCGCGAGCACGTCGAAGGTCTCGACATCATGATCCTGCGCGAGCTCACGGGTGGCACCTACTTCGGTGAGCCCAAAGAGATCGTCACGCTCGAGAACGGCGAGAAGCGCGCCGTCGATACGACCGTCTACACGACGCACGAGATCGAGCGGATCGCCCGCGTCGCCTTCGACCTCGCACGCAAGCGCGGCAACAAGGTGCACTCCGCCGAGAAGCGCAACGTCATGAAGACGGGCGTGCTCTGGCACGAGGTGGTCAGCGCGCTGCATGCCAAGGAGGCGAAGGACGTCGAGCTGCATCACATCCTCGCCGACGCCTGCGCCATGCAGCTCGTGCGCAATCCCAAGCAGTTCGACGTCATCGTCTGCGACAACCTGTTCGGC
>JAGRKR010000749.1 GCA_020442225.1 Hyphomicrobiaceae bacterium
CCCGGCGTGCCCGGCATCGGCATCAAGACGGCAGCGGATCTCATCAAGGAGTTTGGCGATCTCGATACGCTGCTCTCGCGCGCCGGGGAGATCAAGCAGCCGAAGCGCCGCGAGCGCCTCGTCACCTATGCCGACCAGGCGCGAACCTCGCGCGAGCTCGTGCGCCTCAAGGAGGACACGCCGCTCGACCTGCCGATCGAGGAAACCGGCGTCGCCGATCCGGACGCAGGGGCGTTGCTCGGCTTCATGCGCACCATGGAGTTCAACACGCTGACGCGGCGCGTATCCGAGGCGCTCGGCGTCGAGGCTCCGCCCCCGCTTGCCGCCTCGGTGGGCTCGACGGTCGCCAAGGGCACGCCCAAGCACACCGGCGCCAGCGAACCGGCGCACGCTGCGCCACCAGCCGACGACGCAGCCGGCACACCGGCCCGCGGCGCATCAGAGGCCGCCCACGCGGCGGTCGCAAACAGGATCGACCGCAGCGCCTACGAGACCGTGATCGATCCCGAACGTATCGCGGCCTGGATCGCGGAGGCGACGGCGCTCGGCCACGTCGCCTTCGACACCGAGACGACCAGCCTGGACGCCATGCAGGCGGATCTGGTCGGTGTCTCCATGGCGCTGGCGCCGGGCCGGGCCTGCTACGTGCCGCTTCAGCATCGCAAACGCGACGGCCTCGACCTCGACGGCGGAGGCGCCCTCGAGCAGGCGCCGCTCCGCCAGACGCTCGAGCTGCTGAAGCCGATGCTCGAATCCCCGAGCGTGCTCAAGATCGGCCAGAACCTGAAGTACGACGCCCTCGTGCTGGCGCGCTACGGCATCCGCCTGACGGCGATAGACGACACCATGCTGATGTCCTACGCGCTGGACGCCGGACGCGGCGGCCACGGCATGGATGATCTCGCCGAGCGCCACCTCGGGCACACCTGCATCGCCTTCACCAAGGTGCTGGAGCATGCCCCGGCTGCAAAGAAATCCGAGCGGACCTTCGCGGAAGTACCGATCGACAAGGCGACGGAGTATGCCGCCGAGGATGCCGACGTCACGCTGCGGCTGTGGATGAAGCTGAAGCCGCGCCTCGTCGCCGAGCGCCGCACCACGGTCTACGAGACGCTCGAGCGTCCATTGATCGCCGTCCTCGTCGACATGGAGCGGGCCGGCATCAAGGTCGACCGCGCGATCCTGTCGCGCCTCTCCGGCTCGTTCGCGCAGACCATCGCACGCCTCGAATCCGAGGTGCACGCGCTGGCCGGCGGCCCCTTCAACCTCGCCTCTCCCCGCCAGCTCGGCGAGCTGCTGTTCGACACGCTGAAGCTGCCCGGCGGCAAGCGCACGAAGTCCGGCCAGTGGGAGACGCGCGCCGGCCTGCTCGACGATCTCGCCGCCCGCGAGGATCTGCCGGACGAAGCCCGCCAGCTCATCAACACCATGCTCGAATGGCGCCAGCTCTCCAAGCTGCGCTCGACCTACACCGACGCCCTGCCGGCGCACATCAACCCGGACACTGGCCGCATCCATACGTCCTACGCGATGGC
>JAGRKR010000093.1 GCA_020442225.1 Hyphomicrobiaceae bacterium
CGCCGCGTGAAGCAGATGGAAGGCGAGGGCGTCACCTTCTTCTGCAATGTCGATGTCGGCGTCGACAAGACCGTCGAGGAACTGCTGGCCGGTTATGATGCCGTGCTCTATTGCGGCGGCTCGGAAACGCCGCGCGAGGCGGGCATCCCCGGTGCCGATCTCAAGGGCGTGCACGATGCGATGCCCTTCCTCGTCCAGGCCAACAAGCGCGTTGGCGGCGAGAACATCCAGTCTGTTGCCTGGCCGTCCGAACCGATCGTGGCCGGTGGCAAGCACGTCGTGGTCGTCGGCGGCGGCGATACGGCATCGGACTGCGTCGGCACGTCATTCCGCCAGGGAGCGGTTCGCGTGACGCAGCTCGACATCCGTCCGCAGCCCCCGGCTGTCGAAGACAAGATGACGGTGTGGCCATACTGGGCGACCAAGATGCGGACATCGTCGAGCCAGGCGGAAGGCGCGGAACGCGAGTTCCAGGTGGCGACGCTGGAATTCGTCGGCGACGAGGACGGCGTCCTGACCGGCGTGAAATGCTGCCGGGTGGACGAGACCCGCAAGCCGATAGCTGGCACCGAGTTCATCATCCGCGCCGACCTGGCCTTCATCGCCATCGGCTTTGCCGGACCGATCGACGGCGGGCTGATGACGGAAATGGACGGCAAGCTGACCATCAACGTGGACCGCCGAGGCTCGAAAAACGTGGCCGCCGACGAGACGAGCTACAAGACCTCTGTCGACAAGTTCTACGCTGCCGGCGATGTGCGCCGCGGCCAGTCTCTGGTGGTCTGGGCGATCCGGGAAGGCCGACAGGCCGCGCACGCCATCGATCTCGCGCTGATGGGGCGCACGACGCTGCCGCGCTGACTCGCAGGGCCGTTCAAGCGAGCGCCGCCGCGGTTCGGGCGATCATGTCGACGAAGCGCAGCATCTCCGCGCGCACCGGTGCGCGCCAGCGGAACGGCCGCGACAGCGCCAGCGCCAGGCCGACGTGGCCGAGGCCGATGAACTCGTGGGCGGCAATCGGCACGTCTGCCTGGATCATGGCCTCCACCAGCTCGCGCTGATTGTGCAGCATCACGGTGCGGTCCGACGTGCCGTGCATGACGAGCGCGGGCGGGGCGCTGGTATCGACGAACGTAACCGGGCGCGCCCGATCCGGATTGGCGAGGCCGGCGAAGATGTCCTTCGTGCTCGGCCACGTCGTCGGATCGAACGCATAGGGACCGGCGAGGCCGATGAGGCCGAGCGGACGCGGCAGGCCTGCCTCCGCCGCCTCGAGGTAGCGCCGATCGAGAGCGATGAGCGCGGCGATATGCGCGCCGGCCGAATGCCCGGCGACGATGAGCCCCCTCGAGGCGCCCACGCGCTGCCGTCGCACAGCCCACGCATAGGCCAGCGCCGCGTCCTCGCAGAAGGCCGGAAAACGCACCTCGGGAAACTGCCGGTAGTCGGCCACGATCGTCGTGACGCCGGCCGCTGCCAGCGCGGCACCGACGAACGCATAGGACCCGCGATTGGCGCGGCGCCAACCGCCGCCTGGGAAGAACAACACGCTCGGCAATGGCCGCTCCGCGCCGCGCCGTGCCTCGAACACGTCGGCGCGGTGCAGCCGATGCGGCCCGTACGCCAGCCCGAGTTGCTTCTCCACGCCGGCCTCGGCCACCAGTGCCGAATAGAGGCTGCCCGCCGACGGATCGGCGCGAAAGATATCCAGTCGTCCCATCGCACACCTGCCGGTCCACCGAGGCAGCGCCCCTGCGCTGCCCCCGGCCCCCTGGGGCGACAGACTAACCGATATCCGCTGTCAGGCTATTGCAGAGCACGCAGCGACAGCGCCGAAATGCCGACGGCGAGGTTCAGCCCCTGCTGCGCCTGCACGCTCAACGGCTGCAGGGCCACCGAGTTCCCGGAGCCGCCGAGCAAAGCATTGGCGCCGAGGCCGAGGCCGATAGTCGCCTCGCCGCTGACGCCGGCATAGTTGCCTTCGAGCGCCCGCGACGCGAGCTCCGTGGTCGGCGCAAATACCGCCCAGGCGATCGCAGACTTCGTGGTGAACCCGAGATCGACACCGAACTTCTGGATGGTCCCGGTGTAGCGCGCCCGCACTTTCGGGCCTTCGAGGATGCACTCGAGCGCTTTGCTCGAGCCGAATATGAAGCCGGCGCCACCGGCCACCTGGCAGGTGAGGACACCGACCTGTACGCGCGTCTGCTGCGCCTCGGAGGGCGATGACAGCAGCAGCAGCGGCGCGGCCAGCAG
>JAGRKR010000750.1 GCA_020442225.1 Hyphomicrobiaceae bacterium
GTGGTGTGTTGCGGGTCATCGACGCGTCGGCTCATCGAGCCCCGCGTTGTCGGCCTCCGGTCCATCCCGGTAGGCCTTGGATTGCAGGACGCGGCTTACGCACTCGGCATGGGGCGTGCGGATGTCGTCTGAAAGGGTGAAGTGGCGGGCATTGATGCGCACGTAGATGGCGGTGACGGCGCCGGTCGTGCGCTCGCTCATTTTGAAGCTCTCGCCGGCGGCGGTGTTGTGCCAGGCAACGGGCGGCAGGACGTTGAGGGCTTCGTGCCAGTAGGCCTCGGAGATCTCCATGGGCTCGGTCTTGTAGGCCGCCTCATGACGCTCACAGGCTTCCTGGAAGGGTAGGATGGTCAGGTCGGGGCCGTAGGCCTCAAGACGTGAAAGTGCCGTCTGTGCGGTTTCTCCGAGGCGGATTGTGTCGATGAGGCGGTGTGTGCGGGTGCAGAAGACGGTTGGGGTGCTGTCGGTGAGGATCACGCGACAAGAATTTGCCGAGATGCGTACACTGTCAATGCGACTTGCGCAAAGCGTGGGCAGGATGAAGGCATTGTGGTTGGCTCGTTGGCGACAGGTTTTGTGACGTTGGCCCACGCCTGAGGCGAAGAAGCGCCGCCAATTGCACGCGCCAGCGAGGCGCCCCATTGAAAGGGTGCCTCGCTAGGCTTGATGACGGATCGATCAGACCCGGAAGCTCTCCAGCTTCTTGCCAGCGGTCTCGGCCTCGGCAAGCCAATTGGGCTTGCGACCGCGACCGGACCAGGTCTGGCTGGGATCCTTGGGGTTGCGGAACTTGACGACAGCGGGGCCAGCCGACTTCCGGCCGCGCCTCCCGCCGAGAAGTTCGCCGATGCTGAAGCCAGACTCGGCCGCCATGGCCTCCATCTTGGCCTTCAGAGCAGCTTTCTCGGCGGCCTTGGCGGCGACCATTGCCGCGTCAACGCGATCGCGGAGCTCGATGAGTTCAGCGTAGGAGAGTTTCTCAAGTCCGTTGAGCTTTGCCATGTGGAGTATTCCTCTGGTTGGTTGGGCGCATGATCGCTCGTCTCTGGATGTTGAGCGAAGGACATCAGCCTGGAATGCAATTCGAGCGCGAGATCTTTAATCGCCTTAAGTTAGTCCGCCAAGCGCTTATTGGCGTTTTGAACGATGAATAACGCCATATGTCATAATACATTATACAGGGTTGCCATGAACGTGCAAAGGGAAGGTTAATCGGGGTCCTCGCGTGCATGAATTGCGAAGGGTGATAGACGCTATTTTGGCGTCGGCGTCGAGGAGTGACGCCTGCGGCCTTTGGTAGCTATGGATGCGGAGGCAATTCAGGTGGGTAGAGGAGAGGAAGCCACCGCTCGGCGAGATCGGGCGGAAAGCCGAGCCGAAGAGGGGCGCGTGGACTCTCAGATGTGAGGCAGCCGCGCGCGAGGAGCGCCCCTGCGACGGTGCGCGCCTGACGTTCCCGGTATCCGGTCACACGTGCTGTGTCGCGGCGGGAGATGGCGCCGCTGAGAGCGACGTGGCGGAGGAGGGAGACCGACCCACGAGGAAGCCGGCCGGCGGCAACTTCCTCGTCGGTCCAAATCGTGATGCGGGCGAGGAA
>JAGRKR010000751.1 GCA_020442225.1 Hyphomicrobiaceae bacterium
GACTTCATGTCGCGGCCCAAGGACGGCTATACGATCCTGCAGCAGACCGACGGCTTGATTTCCGCTGGCGCAGCCAAGCAGATCAAGGCAACCGTCGGCGGCGACATCGTGCCGATCTGCTTCACGCAGGCGACCTTCAGCCAGATCTACATCCGGCCCGACGAGAAGCGCTTCACAGACTGGAAGTCGTTCGTCGCCTACGCCAAGAAGAACCCCGGCAAGGTGACCGTCGCCAACATCGGCGTCGCCAAGTCCATGGAGGTCATCCTGATGGGCTCGCTGGCCGAGGCGGCAGGCATCAAGGTCAAGGAGATCTCGTACGACAAGCCGGCGGAGCGCTACGCAGCCCTGCTCGGTGGTCATGCCGACGTGCTCTTCGAGCAGCCGGGTGACGTGCGCAAGTTCCTCGAAGCGAAGCAGATGAAGGCCATCCTGACCATCCTCGACGAGGCACCGAGCGCCTTCGCGGGCGTCGCCTCGCTCAAGGAGGCCGGCATCAAGATCCCCATCCTGCTGCGCACGCGCGGCTTCTGGGTGCACAAGGACGTGCCCAAGGACCGCAAGGAGTTCCTGCGCAAGGCCTGCAAAGCTGCCTTCGATACCAAGGACTATCAGGCCTTCAACAAGTCCAAGTACATGCACCTCGCGCGCAGCTACTACGACGGCGCCGATGCCGACAAGCTGGTGCGCGACATGCTCGCGATCTACGCCAGCGCCAAGTGACCATTCGGGTTTGAGCGGTCGTTAGATCCGCCATGACAAACTCCGAGGTCAATGCCACCACCAATGGGCCGGCTCGCCGTCTCGGCGAGCTGGTCCTCTGGCTGGCGATCGCCGCTGGCATGTGGGGCTACTCCTACTGGTTCGACGTGAAGCTCTCGACCTTCGCGCTCGGTCCCGTGGCATGGCCCCGCGCCGTCCTGTTGTTCATCGTCGCCGCTGCGATCATCTCGTTCCTGATGGACCGCACGAGCGCCCCCGAGGCCCCCGAGCCGGCGGCGTCGGATTCGACTCCGCAGGTGACCACGACGAGCAGCAATCTGCAGCTTGCCGCTGCCATGGGGTTGCCGCTGGTCTACACCGCGTTGCTGCCCGGTGCGGGCTTCTATGCCACGACCCCGTTCTTCTTCTTCGCCTACATGTGGGTGCTCGGCATGCGCCGGCTGGGCCTGATGCTCGCGGTCACCGTGGGCTTCTACGTCCTCATCCTGCTGGTCTTTGCGAAGTTGCTCTATCTTTCGCTGCCGACCGGCGTCTGGCCCGGCTTCTACGATTTCAGCAATTGGCTCCTGGTTCGACTGGGGTCGATGTAGCCCCCTGGGCGATGTCATTGATGCAGGGCGCGCGACACGCCCCGCTGCGAGGATGCAATGAGCGATTTTATGCTCGGCCTTCAGATCTTCACCCAGAGCCCGATCAACTGGCTCATCTTCTTCGGCGGGTTGATCGGAGGTCTGGTCTTCGGCGCGATTCCCGGCCTCAACGCCATCATTCTCGCGACCATCCTGCTGCCCTTCACGGCCTATCTCCAGCCAGAGCAGGCCATCATGCTGCTGGCGGTGATCTATTGCTCCGGCGTCTACGGCGGCGCCGTCACCGCGATCCTCTTCAACATTCCCGGCAGCCCCGAGAATGCGCCGACCGCCTTCGACGGCTATCCGATGACGTTGAAGGGCGAGGCCGGCAAGGCGATCGGCGCCGCCGTCACCTGCTCGGCCATCGGCGGCACGGTTTCCGTGCTGATCATGATGGTCGCGACGGCGCCCATCGCGGGCTGGGCCATCCGCGCCTTCGGGCCGCCCGAGATCTTTGCGCTCATCGTCTTCGCCTTGACCGTCTCCTCCGCGGTCGGCGCCAAGGATCTGTGGCGCGGCTGGCTTTCGGTCGGCTTCGGGCTTCTCATCGCCACTATCGGCACGGATGCCGCCGGCGGGCTCCGGCGCTTCGACTTCGGCAACGCCTATCTGGGGGCCGGCATCCACTTCGTGCCGCTCATCCTCGGCTTCTTCGCCGTGTCGGAGGTGCTCGTCCAGAGCCGCCACATCGCCACGGGCGAGTACAAGGCGCCGAAGGCCTCGCTCGATTTTCCGAGCCTGCGCGAGTTCTGGAGCGTGCGCATCAC
>JAGRKR010000752.1 GCA_020442225.1 Hyphomicrobiaceae bacterium
ATCGTCGGCTTTCCGGGCGAGACCGAGGAGGATTTCACGATCCTGCTCGACTGGCTCGCGGAAGCGGACCTCGACCGGGTCGGCTGCTTCAAGTACGAGCCGGTCGCCGGCGCCGCCGCCAACGCCCTGCCGGGCGCTGTGCCGGACGAGGTGAAGGAGGACCGGTGGCACCGCTTCATGGCGGCGCAGCAGGAGATCAGCCGTCGCCGGCTGGCGGCGAAGATCGGCCGTTCGATCGAGGTCATCATCGACGAGGTCGACGAGGAGGGCGCGATCGGCCGCTCGATCTGGGATGCGCCGGAGATCGACGGCGCAGTCTACCTCAATGCCGAGAGCGGCCTTGCCGTCGGCCAGATCGTCAGGGCATCTGTGGCTCACGCCGACGAATACGACCTGTGGGCGCAGTTGGACACCTGAAGCGCTTCCTGCTCGGGCGATCAGGTACTAAGGATGCTAGGGTGGCGTGCGGGGGGGGCGATGGGATCCCGCCATGGCCAGGAAGAGGAGCCGGCTCTCTTGCGCAAGCTGATGCGTCTGTCGACGTGCATCGTGCTGGCCATCGGACTGGCCCAGCTTCTGCTGGGACAGCCTGCCAAGGCCGAGCTCGACATGCTTGGAAGGCCCGTCACGCCCGCTCTGCAGGGGGGCCAGGTCCGCTCGTACTACGTCGCCGCAGAAGAGCTCGACTGGGACTACGCGCCGTTCGGCCGCGACGAGACCATGGGCCGCGAGTTCATCGAGCCGGCGCTCATCTACGTCGAGCGCAAGGACGGCCGGGTTGGCCGCGTTCACCGCAAGGCGCTGCTCATCGAGTACACCGACGATACCTTCCGTGTGCGCAAGCCGAAACCGCCGGAGTGGGCGCACACTGGCCTTCTGGGGCCCATCCTGCGTGCGGAGGTGGGAGACACGATCCGCGTCGTGTTCAAGAACAAGACTTCGCGTCCCTACTCGCTGCATCCCCATGGCGTGTTCTATTCGAAGGCGCACGAGGGCGCCCCCTCCAACGATGGCACCAAGCCGGAGGACAAGCGCGACGACTCGGTAAAGCCCGGCGACAATCAGGTCTACGTCTGGCCCGTGCCCGTCCGCGCGGGTCCAGGTCCGCGCGACCAGAGCTCGATCGCATGGCTCTATCACTCCCACGTCGATCGCATCCGCGACACCAACTCCGGTCTCATCGGCGCCATCGTGGTGACCCGGCGCGGCATGGCGGAGCCCGACGGCAAGCCGAAGGACGTCGATCGCGAGATCATCACGCTGTGGAAGATCTTCGACGAGACGCAAAGCTGGTACATCGCCCGCGACGTCAAGCGGGCTGGCGGAGACTACGCCGCGATCAAGGACGATCCGGCGTTCAAGGCGAGCAACAGGAAGCACACGATCAACGGCTTCATCTTCGGCAACCTGCCGCTCAAGAGCCTGACCGTGCGCGAGGGCGAGCGTGTGCGCTGGTATGTGACGTCGCTTGGCAGCGGCACCGACATCCACACGCCCTACTGGCACGGCAATACGGTTCTCGTCGCCGGACGCCGCATGGATGCCGTACCACTGCTGCCGGCGCAGCTCATCGTCGCGGACATGGTGCCCGACAATGTCGGCATCTGGATGCTGCAGTCCCAGGTGGAGAACAGCCTCTCCGCCGGCATGACCCTGCGCTATCAGGTCCTGCCGCGCGAGAAGCCCGTTCCGAGGACCGCCCGCACCCGCCGCCGCTAGCGCGTGGCGCTCGCTGCCAGGGGTATCGCCGTGGCGATCCCGCGAAACCGCACCTGACACTTTCGCCCACGCCCCGGCATGTGGCGAGTGAGGCACAGGTTGCCGCCCGCATGGGCCCACGAGCTCCGTGCCGATGGATCGCCGTCCACAGGACCGGCTAGTCTCGCCGCCAGCGTGGGGAGCCGCTCGAGCGCGAGACTGCGGCATGCCCTCACGCGGCGTTGCCTGGTGTGAGGCGGAAGTCGTCATGTGGCGTAGGGTACTCATGGCCGCCGGTCTGGTGGCAGTGCTCGGCACCGCGGCCCACGCGGAGCCGCCGCAGCGGCTAGCGAGCGCCGATATCGGCGCGCTGGCGCCGGCCGGATTGCCGCCGCACCTGCTCGAGCCATCGTTCGAGGATGCCCCCGCCGGGCGCCCGAAGGCGCCCCCCGAGGAGACCAGGCGTCCAGCAGCCACTCCCCGCCAAGGTGCCCCGCTCACGATCGTGCTGGTCGGGGACACCGGGCTCAACGGCGGCATGCAGCCCGTGCACCCCGATGGCGCGCTGAAGCATGGCCGGCGCCACGCCTGGGCCGACCTCACAGACCGCATTCGCAGCGAGATCAACGGCGATCTCAATTTCGCGAACCTCGAAACGGTCGTCACTGATCGCAGCGACCTCAGACCCGAGCCGAAGTCGTTCAACTTCCGTACGCATTCCGAGGGCGTTCGCCATCTCGTGCGTCTCGGCTTCAACCTGTTCTCGACCGCCAACAACCAC
>JAGRKR010000094.1:0-1512 GCA_020442225.1 Hyphomicrobiaceae bacterium
CACGAGGCCATCCGTCCGACCGACGTTTCGCGCCTGCCGGATCAGGTCGCGCGCCATCTCGACCGCGATCAGGCGCGCCTCTACGAGCTCATCTGGAAGCGCGCGGTGGCGAGCCAGATGGCCTCCGCCGAGCTGGAGCAGACGGCCGCCGAGATCCGCGTCGACGGCCATGACGGCAAGGCCTACGGCTTCCGCGCGAACGGGTCCGTCGTGCAGTTCGACGGCTTCCTGCGCCTCTACGAGGAGGGCCGCGATGCCGCCGTCAAGCCGGACAAGGGCAAGGAGGACAGTGCCGACCAGGAGAGCGACCGCCGCCTGCCGCCGCTCGCCGCCGGTCAGCATCTCCTGGCGCAGCGCATCGACGCCGATCAGCACTTCACCCAGCCGCCGCCACGCTTCACCGAGGCGACGCTCGTCAAGCGGATGGAAGAGCTCGGCATCGGCCGGCCATCGACCTACGCCGCGACCCTCAGCGTCCTGCAGGAGCGCGGCTACGTGCGCACCGACCGCAAGCGGCTGGTGCCGGAGGACAAGGGCCGGCTGGTCACCGCCTTCCTCGAGAGCTTCTTCAAGCGCTACGTCGAGTTCGATTTCACCGCCGATCTCGAGGAGAAGCTCGATCATATCTCCGACGGCAAGCTCGAGTGGCGCGACGTGCTGCGCGAGTTCTGGCGCGAGTTCACGGGCTCCGTCGAGGAGACCAAGGACCTGCGCGTCGGCGACGTCCTCGAGGCGCTCAACGAGATCCTCGGCCCGCACATCTTCCCGACGCCCGAGGGCGGCGGCGATCCGCGCCTGTGCCCCGGCTGCGGCAGCGGCCGCCTCAGTCTGAAGATCGGCCGGTTCGGCGCCTTCGTCGGCTGCTCCAACTATCCGGAGTGCCGCTACACGCGCCAGTTCACCGAGCAGGGCGACGGCAGCGAGACCGTGGCGCCGGAGGGCAAGGTGCTCGGCGTCGATCCCGAAACGTCGTTGCCGGTCTCTCTCAGGGCTGGCCGCTTCGGACCCTACCTCCAGCTCGGCGACACCAAGGACTACGAGGACGAGAAGCCCAAGCGCTCGTCGCTGCCGAAGGGCTGGGACGCCGCCTCGATCACCCTGGAACGGGCGCTGAAGCTGCTCGCCCTGCCGCGCCTTGTCGGCAACCACCCCGAGACGGGTAAGCCCATCACGGCAAATCTCGGCCGCTTCGGTCCCTATGTGAACCACGACGGCGTCTACGCGAACGTCGAGAGCATCGACGAGGTGTTCGATATCGGCCTCAACCGCGCCGTGACGCTCATCGCCGAGAAGCAGGCGGGCGGCAAGTCGCGGTTCCAGCGCGCCAAGGCACAGGTGCTCAAGGACCTCGGCAGCCATCCGAGCGAAGGCGGCCCCGTGCAGGTGCTGTCCGGGCGCTATGGCCCCTACGTCAAGCACGGCGACGTCAACGCCACGCTGCCGCGCGGCAAGGAACCCGACGCGCTCAGCATGGACGAGGCGATCGCCCTGCTGAGCGAGCGCATCGCCAAG
>JAGRKR010000094.1:1563-2814 GCA_020442225.1 Hyphomicrobiaceae bacterium
GGGGCGGCAAAATCAGCCGACAAGACCGCGGCAAAGCCTGCGCGCGGAAAGTCCGCGAGCGCGGCGAAAGACAAGGCGAGCAGTGCCGCCAAGCCCGCCAGGAAAGCCCCGCCGAAGAAAGGCGGCGCTCCTGCCAGGCGCAGCAAGAGCAAAGGGGCGTGACGTGAGGCGCGGGCCGGCACGACTGAACGCCTCATGCGCCCGCGGCCAGGATAGCCTGACGTGACGAAAAAGCCCGCACGCACGCACACCGGCGCGGTCGCCATGCCGAGCAAGGAGCAGGTGCTCGATTTCATCGCGAAGTCCGGCCAGAAGGTGGGCAAGCGCGAGATCGCGCGCGCTTTCGGCCTCAAGGGACCGAACCGGATCACGTTGAAGCACATGCTGGCCGAGATGGCCGAGGAAGGGCTGATCGACGGCGAGCGCAAGTCCATCCGCCGGCGTGGCCACCTGCCGCCCGTTGCCGTCGTGGAGATCGTGGCGCAGGACGGCGAGGGCGATCTGATCGCGCGGCCGGCGGTCTGGGAGCGCGACGATGGCGAGCCGCCCCGGATCCTCGTCCTGCCTGGACAGGGCGCCAACGCGCCCTCGCAATTCGGCGTCGGCGACCGTCTGCTGGCGCGCATCGAACACCTCGGCCGCGCCGACCTGCTCGGCTACCGCTACGAAGCCCGGCCGATCAAGCTGCTGCCGCGCGACCGCCGCCGCCAGCTCGGCATCTTCCGCACGCGTGACGGCAAGGGTGGCGTGATCGCCCCCATCAATCGCAAGGAGCTGCGGGAGTGGCGCGTGCTGCCGGGCGACGAGGGCGGCGCCGCCGACGGCGATCTCGTCCGCTACGAGATGGGACGCGCGCCGCACGGCTCCTTGCCGGTGGCCCGGATCGCCGAGAGCCTCGGCAATCCCGACGACCAGCGCAAAGTGAGCCTCATCGCCGTGCATGCCCACGGCCTGCCGGACGAGTTCTCCGCGCGCGCCTTGGCCGAGCTCGACCACCTGCCGCCGCTCGTCACCTCGGGGCGCACGGATCTGCGGTCCCTGCCGCTCGTGACCATCGACCCGGTCGACGCGCGCGACCACGATGACGCCGTCCACGCCGCAGCCGATGCCGACACGCGCAATCCCGGCGGCTTCCTGGTGACGGTGGCCATCGCCGACGTGGCGCACTACGTCCGCTTCGGCACCGCCCTCGACCGGGAGGCCGCCACCCGCGGCAACTCGATCTACTTTCCCGACCGCGTCGTGCCGATG
>JAGRKR010000753.1 GCA_020442225.1 Hyphomicrobiaceae bacterium
AGGACGGGATGATGACGCCCTTGCCGGTCGTCTACGTGTTGAAGAGCTTGTAGGCCTCGACCGCGTCCGCGAGCGGGAAGCGGTGCGTGAAGAGCTTCTCCACCGGCAGCTTGCGGTCGGCGCAGAAGCGCGCGCACTCGCCCTGGCCCGTGGCGCTGAAGGTCCACGAGCCCACCAGCGTGAGCTGGCGGCGGATGACGTCGGCGGTAATGTCGATCATGGCGGGCTTGCCCATGCCGACGAAGGCAACCGTGCCCCAGGTGCGCGCCGAGCGGACGGCAACCACCGCCGCATCGGGAATGCCGCTGCACTCGATCACGTAGTCGGCGCCCTTGCCGTGCGTCATGTCCTTGACCTGGGCGACGACATCGCCGGCGGAAGCGTCGATGGTGGCGTCGGCGCCGAACTCGCGGGCGCGGGCGAGGCGGTCCGCCACCACGTCGACGGCGATGACGCGGGCGCCCATGGCCGCGCCGAGCATGGTGGCGCTGAGGCCGACCGGGCCCTGGCCGCTGACGACGACACTCGTGCCGCCCTCCATGTGCATGCGCCGGATCGCGCCATAGGCCGTGCCGGTGCCGCAGGAGATGGCCGCGCCCTCGGCGAAGGAGAGCTGCTCGGGCAGCGGCACCAGCGTGCGCACGGGCACCTTCATATAGCGGGCGTGGGCGCCGTGGCCGGTGCGGCCGTAGACGACCGAGCCCTCGTCGCAGAGCTGCGTCCAGCCGGTCTGGCAGTTGTCGCAGACGCGGCAGCCGTCGTAGTGGTGCACCATGACGCGGGCGTCGGTCGGGGCCATGCGCTCGGGGACGGCGCGGCCGCGCGCCACGACGACGCCGCACGGCTCGTGGCCGGCGATGAAGCGGCCGCCGCCGCCACCGGCATCCGGCGAGCGGTAGACGTGCAGGTCCGTGCCGCACATGCCCGAGCCCTTGATCTCGAGCACGACCTCGTCGTCACCCGGCGTTGGATCGGGAAAATCCCGGATCTCGAGCCCGCAATTGCCGGTGAACACCACGCCCTTCATGAGCATCCCCTTGCTTGCGCCCCGCGACCAGGGCCGTCACCGCCCAGTGTCGCGCGAACGGCGGCGGGCGGCAACGGGCACGCGATGGAGAGATGGGAGTTAAACGCGGGAGGAGTGGGCAGGAGGGACCGCAGGGCGACGCGCCGGCACGCCGGGCGGCGCGGGCAGCGATCAGGAAAGGCCCTTCTCGTCGTCCCAGACCTTCTCGGGCATGGGCAGCCCCTGCCACATCTCCGGGCCGAGCGGGCGGTCGGGCTTCACGCCGCACTTGTCCTCGAGCAGCCACATGAGCTGGCGGGAATGCTGGCCCGAGTGCCACGTCGTGCGCTCCAGGAACTCGTGGCGCGTGACGCCGCCGTAGTAGACGTTGGCGGCCTCGGTCAGGATCGCCGGCCGGTCCTTGGCGCCTTCCCACCACTGGGCGAGGCGGCGACGGACATCGGCGCCATAGGCGAGGATGTCGGCGCGCGTCGTGCCGGCGGGCGGAATGCGGTTGTAGGCATCGTGCATCAGGCGGATGCCCTGCTCGTGCTCGAGGAAGGCGTCGACGACGTTGAACAGATGCCACGTGAGCTGGGCGTAGGAGCGCGGCCGGCCCGGCACGAGATCGCCGATGCGCTCCTCCGGGAACTGCGCGAAGAAGCGCGAGGCGCCGTCGATGATGAGGTCGATGCGGCGCACGAGCTCGGGGGCCGGCAAATGCTTCAAGGCGCCGATGTCGATGCCGAGGAACTCCGCCACCGTCTTCAGCGACTGGCCGTTCACCCACTTGTCGCCACGCGACACCACGGGAAGCTGGCGCGGACCGAAGCGCAACAGCTCCTGCAACGCCTCCTCGTCAGCGAGGACGTTGCGCGAGACGAACGGCACTCCGTGCTTACCAAGGAACTCCTTGGTTCGGAGGCAGCTGGTTCAGCCAGGCTGCCAGTAGACGCGCACTTCGGCGTCGAACTGGCTCTCGGTGGGGCTGGACATGCGATGTCCCTGCTCGCTTCGAAAACTGTGATCCTGCGGACGCCGGGTCGTCCCGTCGCCATGCGTTTCCGATTATCAGACCTGCGCGCGCCTGGCAACCGCCGAGCGCATTCGCACCATTGACCGGCCGTGCGCCGGCGCGCATGTTGGGCGTGCGCTCACCGACGCCTTCCGCCCCACGGCACGCGGCAGATTGTCCGGTGGTCGGCCGACCGCGCCTTCTCCGCAACGCCCGCACCGCACCACACACGAGACCGCGATGACTGACGGCGGCCCCGCCATCGACCTTCAGGACACGAGCGTCACCTTCACACTGGCCGGCGGCGGCACCTACAAGGCCGTCGGTCGTGTCAACCTCACCGTGCGCCCCAACGAGTTCGTCGCCATCGTCGGCCCGACCGGTTGCGGAAAATCGACGCTGCTCAACATCGCCGCCGGGTTGCTCAAGCCGGCTTCGGGCCGGGTGATGATCCTCGGCGCGCCGCTGACCGGCCTCAACCGGCAGGCCGGTTATCTCTTCCAGCAGGACGCCGTGATGCCCTGGAAGACCGCACTCGACAACGTGGCGATCGGGCTCGAGATCGCCGGCACGCCGCGCGCCGAGGCGCACGAGGCGGCGCGCATCTGGCTCGGCAAGGTCGGGCTCGGCGCGTTCGCCGATCGCTACCCGCACCAGCTCTCCGGCGGACAGCGAAAGCGCGTCGGCCTGGCGCAGATCCTCATCCGCAATCCGCGACTGCTGCTGATGGACGAGCCCTTCGGCCC
>JAGRKR010000754.1:0-1022 GCA_020442225.1 Hyphomicrobiaceae bacterium
CATCATCGTCGGTATCCGGCCGGAGAACATGGATGACGCGGCGCTCTCGCCGGGGCATCCCGCCGACCAGCGCCTGACCGCGCCGGTGGTGCTCACCGAGTCCCTTGGCTCGGACCAGATGGTGCACTTCTCCATCAACGCGCCGATGGCCAGGGTCCTCGACGACGAAGAACTCGACGAAATGGCGGTGACCGACAGCGTGGGGGTGTGCATCGGGCGCTTCAATGCGCGCTCGACGGCGAAAGTCGGCGACACCGTCGACGTCGCGGTGGATTGCAGCCGGTTGCAGTTCTTCGACGCGGCGAGCGGCGTCGCGATCTGATTTTCCGCGCCGGCTGCGGCCGGCGGCGGGACGGCACGGTCATGGTGCCACGGACTGGCCTGAAACGGGGCAAAAGACCCCGGCAGGCGCGGGGCTTCGGCTCCGCAACGGGAAAGGGGCGTCAGCCCCTGAAGAAGAAACGAAACCGAGGGAGGACTCGCATGAAACAGGCATTGATCAAGGCGCTGCTTGTCGGCGGATTGCTGGCAGGCACCGCGGCGCCGGGCTTCGCGGCCGACAAGGTCGTGCTCACCATGTGGCACGGGCATCCCGAGTGGAAGAACGCCGTCACGGCGATCATCAACAAGTTCCAGGAAGAGAACCCGAACATCGAGATCCAGCTCGAGGAAATCCCGGGTCAGAACCTCGTCGCACGGCTCAACACGGCGCTGGCGGCGGGCGAGGCGCCGGACCTCTTCGCGCTGCGCCTCGGGCCGACCGTCGCTGCGGCCGGCGAGGCCGGACAGGTCCTCGATCTCACCGGCAAGGTCGATCTTTCCGGGCTGACGCAGGCTGCGCAGGACGCCGCGCATTTCAAGGGCAAGGTCTGGTCGGTGCCCGTCTTCGGCTCCTACACGGTCGGGCTCTACTATCACAACAAGGTCTTCGCCGATAACAAGCTGACCGCGCCCAGCAACAAGACCGAGTTCATGGCGGTCTGCGATGCGCTCCACGCCAAGGGCATCACGCCGATGATCGC
>JAGRKR010000754.1:1075-3009 GCA_020442225.1 Hyphomicrobiaceae bacterium
GGCTTCGCCGAGGTGCGCAAGGGCACGCGCAAGCTCAACGATCCGGATGTCGTGAAGGCGGCCGAATATCTGCAGGACATTTACCCCTGCTTCGAGGAAGGCGCGCTCGGCACCGCCTACACCGAGGGCAAGGCGCTGTTCGCGCTCGGCCGCGGCGCGATGCTGGAAGGTGGCTCGGCGGACTATGCCGGGTTCAAGCAGACCAACCCGAAGATTGACGTCGGCGTCGTGCCGTTCCCGGCTGTCGACGGCGGCACGCCAGCGACCGTCACCGGCATGCAGGACACCTTCAGCGTCAACTCGAAGTCGGCCCATCCGGACGAGGCGATCAAGTTCATCCAGTGGCTGATCGCGCCGGAAGCCGCCCAGATGGTGGCCGACACGATCACGCTGTCGAATACCGTCGGCGTGGCGCCGTCGGACAACCCGGTCATGATGCAGATGGTCCAGGCCTCGCACTCCAACGACGTGCGCGTCTGGTACGAGTTCCCCGAAACCGGGGACGTGTTCGCGGCCGTCCAGCAGAATGCCGCGGCGCTGTTCCTCAAGAAGATGACGCCCCAGGAATTCGCCGACAAGCTTCAGGCGGCGGTGAAGCCCTCCGGCGGCTAGGCCTCAGGCAGCGTTCCCCTATGCCGCGCCCGGCTCGCCCGGGCGCGGCAGTCCGGCAGGGCATCGAGCGAACTCCATGAACGACACTGTGGCGAGCCAGGCGCGGTCTAGTGATACGCCCGCTCCCTTGATGCGGCCGCGCCGCACCTACGATGCGCAGGCTCGGAAGCGCTCGAAATTCTTTCGCAAGTACGGCCACCTGCTCTTTGTCGTGCCGGGCTTCGCCTTCTTCCTCGCCTTCATCGTCTATCCGGCGGTTTCCGGCTTCGCCATCAGCCTCACGGCATGGACCGGCGTCGGCAACGACTTCCATTTTGTCGGCCTCGCCAATTTCCAGGAGGCGCTGAGCTCATGGCCGCTCTATCGCGCCGCCTGGCACAACCTCATCATGTTCGTGGCGATCCTCATCTTCCAGCACACGGTGGGGCTCTTCATCGCGGTGCAGCTCAACGCGCGGCCGCGCTTCGTCGAGGTCTATCGCACGATCCTGTTCCTGCCGGTCATCATCTCGCTGGTCTCCACCGGCTTCATCTGGACGCTGATGCTCAGCCCCAACATCGGCGTCATCAATCCGATCCTGCACGACATCGGGCTGGGCTTCCTCGCGCGCTCGTGGCTGAGCGATCCGAATTTCGCACTCGGCACCGTGATCGCCGTGCAGTGCTGGAACGTGCTCGGCTGGGCGATCATCATCTACCTGTCGGGCCTGCAGAACATTCCCGAGGAACTGCTGCAGGCGGCCGAGATCGATGGCGCCACCGGCTGGCAGCGCTTCCGCCGGGTCGTCTTTCCGCTGTTGTCGCCATCCTTCACCGCGCTGACCGTGCTTACCTTCATCGGCCAGTTCCGCGTTTTCGACATCGTCTATGTGCTCACCGGCCCGATCGGTTCGCCCGACTTCGAGACCGACGTGCTCGGCACGCTGATCTACCGCGCCGCGTTCGGCGGCTCGAGCGTGTCCTCCAACGACGTGCGCATGAGCTACGGCATCGCGATCGCGCTGATCGTCTTCGTCGCCATGGCCATCGTCAGCACCATCCTCGTGCGGGTCCTGCGCCGCCGGGAGATCGACGCATGACCGCCATCGCCAGCCCCACCAGACGCAGGCCGCGCAGTCGCCGGAAAGCCCGGCAGGCCGCGTCTTTCAGCCGCCACCTGCTGCTCATCGGCGCCTCGATCATCGTGCTAGTGCCGATCGGCTACATGATCCTGGCGTCGTTCAAGAGCGTCGCGGATTTCTTCGGCAACCCTTATGGCCTGCCGACCGAGTGGGCCGTCGAGAACTACACGCGTGCCTGGACCGAGGCGCATGTCTCGATCAC
>JAGRKR010000755.1:0-862 GCA_020442225.1 Hyphomicrobiaceae bacterium
GTCGCCTGGAACATGGCCGAGAAGCAGGCGTTCGCCTCCCTTGTCCGCGCCTCCTGGGGCGATGCCGCGGTTCTGCTCGCTACGTTCTTCCTGACCATCTTCGCCGATCTGACGCTGGCCATCGCGGTCGGCGTCACCCTCGGCGCCTTCCTGTTTCTCCACCGCATGGCCGAATCCGTCGAGATCGCGGGGGGCGGACGCCTCATCGCCACCGATACCGCCGACACCACCGGAGCGAACCGTGAGGCCTACGACCCGACGGCCGTTGACCAGCAGATCGTCGTCTACCGCATCACCGGTGCCTTCTTCTTCGGAGCGACGGCGAGCATCAGTTCCGTGCTCGATCGCATCGGGCAAAGCCCGCGGGTGTTCGTGCTGGACCTCACGGAGGTGCCGCTGATCGACAGCACCGGCGCCAATGCGCTCGAATCGTTCGCCCTCAAGCTGCACCGCGCGGGCACGCATGTGTATCTGGCCGGTGCGTCGAAGCCCGTCAGGCGCACGCTCCTGCGCGCCGGCCTTCGCAAGCCCCATGTGCGCTACGTGGCGACGGTCGAGGACGCACTGGCGCGACGGCGACAGAAGGGCACGCCGTAGGGCCTGCCTGGAATTTGGGCAACTCCTGTCGCGCGTCTGCACAAGGTCTGCTCAGATCCTGGTCAGTTTGCTCGCTCACCATGCCGGAACGGCCGGCCTTTCGGCGGTCGTAGCGTTGGCCCATAATTTGCGTCACATTCACTATAAGGCCTACGACATGGTAGGCGCGTCAGCGGGTGAGCAATGACGAGGGCCACTGCCTTCGATGAAATGCGAGGCTTGAGCCGGGGCAAGCGCGTGCGGGAGCCCTATCGCGATGTCGCGG
>JAGRKR010000755.1:1002-1907 GCA_020442225.1 Hyphomicrobiaceae bacterium
TGAGCGCGGCGGAATGGCGCCGGCTCGCCCAGGGCATCGAGCAGCGCGTGCGCGCGCTCAACGCCTTCATGTACGACATCTATCATCGCCAGGAGATCCTGCGCGCCGGTCGCATTCCGGAAGACCTCGTCATCCAGAATGCCGCCTTCGTACCGGAGATGATGGGCGCCGAACCGCCCCGCGGCATCTATTCGCACATCATCGGCATCGATATCGTTCGCACGACGGAGTCGGACTTCTACGTGCTCGAGGACAATACGCGCACGCCATCGGGCGTCTCGTACATGCTCGAGAACCGGGAAACGATGATGCACATGTTTCCCGACCTGTTCAGCCGCAACCGCGTGGCACCGGTCGAGCAGTATCCGGAGGACCTGAGGGCGACGCTGGAGAGCGTGGCGCCGGTCGGTCTCGATCGCGAGCCGACCATCGTCGTGCTGACCCCCGGCCAGCACAACAGCGCCTATTTCGAGCACTCGTTCCTCGCCGACCGCATGGGCGTCGAACTCGTCGAGGGCCAGGATCTGCTGATCACCGGCGGCTTCCTGAAGATGAAGACCACGCAGGGGCTGAAGCAGGTGGATGTCGTCTACCGCCGCATCGACGACGAGTACCTCGATCCGCTCGTGTTCAGGCCGGACTCGCTCCTGGGCGTCCCGGGTCTCTTCGATCTCTACCGGGCCGGCCGCGTCACCATCGTCAATGCGCCTGGCGCCGGCATCGCCGACGACAAGTCGATCTACAGCTACGTGCCGGAGATCATCGAGTTCTATACGGGCCGCGCGCCGATCCTGAAGAACGTCGAGACCTACAACTGCCGCAACCCCGACGACCTCGCCTACGTGCTCGAGCACATGGCGGAGCTGGTCGTGAAGGAAGTGCACGGCTCGGGCGGCTACGGCATG
>JAGRKR010000756.1 GCA_020442225.1 Hyphomicrobiaceae bacterium
ACCCGCAGGCGGAAGGTCATCAGTCCCTTCACGCCGAGCCAGGCGACGGCGGTTCCGTCGGCGCGCTGCGTGTGCCACGGCCAGTAGGCGACGTCGGCGTGGCGAAGCTCGTCGGCATGGGCCGCGATGAAGGGTGGCAGCGACTTGCTGCCGAGTTCCGAGGCCTCGAACAGGAAGATGAGATTGACCGGCAATGGCACACCGGCGTCGCGGTGCGCCGCGACCATGGCAAGCGCCGAGGCGAGTGGCCCCTTGGTGTCCTCGGCGCCACGCCCGACGATGCAGTCGCCATAGCCGGCATAGTCCATCCGCACTGCCTCGAAGGGCGGGGACACCCACTCCGCCGGATCGGCCGGGGTCGTGTCGTACATGCCGTGGATCAGCACCGTGCGCGGCGCGCCGGCATCGATCGACCCGTGAACGATCGGGAAATCGACGCCCGGCACGACGCGCGCCTCGCCGCCAAGCGCGCGGATGTCCGCAGCGATCATCTCGGCCATGGCATCGGTGCCGTCGGCATAGGCCGAGACCGAATGCTGGCGGATGTAGCGTTGCAGACGCTCGATATGCTGTTGCGTCCCGCGTTCCGCGGCCGCGAGCGCAGCCGTGCAGCCGGCGGTATCCGTTGCGGTATCGCTCATGTGTCTCGCTCCCTCATGCAATCGCGACGTCGAGCAGCGGTCCGTGCTGCTGTGCGCCATAGACGTCCCGGTCCGCGAAGGAGCCGGAGCCGCGCCGGCCGGCAACCCGCGGCAGGGTGATCTTGATCGCCAGTGCGTGCGGGAAGGCGACGATCGAGACCGTGTTCTCGGACACGCCATAGCGGCCGGCGATCTCGGCGGCATTCAGCGCACCCGAATTGAGGACGCGGTCGTAGCGCTCGCGGTCGCCGAACATCAGGTCGATGGTGATCAGGAACGGTCCCGCATTCTTGCTGCGGAAGACGTCGGTCAGCTCGTTCAGCGTCGGCATGGATCAGCCCGCGATGTTGACGATGGAGATGGGGAACAGCGCGTCGATGTCGTCGGCGGCCATCAGATGGTAGACGCTGAATTCGTAGACCGGCCCGCCCTCGAAATCCGACGGCGAGAAGGGGAAGGCGAGGTTGCCGGCGGTGGTCTTGCGGCCGTCGAACGGGCAATGCAGCGTCGAGGCGCGCACCAGCGCCAGCACGTCGTTGGCCAGCGCCTGCGTGGTCGCCAGCACCTCGATCACGACGCCGACCTCGTGGGTAGGCTCCTGCCGCATCGGCTCGATACCGCCAAGCACCGCGTCGCGCCCGTAGAAGGCGTAACGGATCTCGTAGTCCTCCGCCGACACGCTGTCGGGGAGACGCGCCATGGCGTTGGTCTTGGCGGTCTCGGCAATCCTGTCGAGGTTGCGGATCACCGCGGGATCGCGGACGCCGGCGATGGTCATGGTGCGGAAGCCGCGGTGGCGCGCGCCCTCGAGCTTGACCTTGTGCGGCCGGTCATGGGGGTGGAAGGCGCTGCCGGTCACCCGCACCGACATGCTGTCGATCTGTTCGAACTCGGCGTGTTCGACATCGACCGTCCCTTCGGGTTCCACGATCAGATAGGGGTTCGGCTGCTCGTAGAGCGAATGGGCGGCGACCGAAGCGGGCGTGCAGATGCGCTCGCCGCCGAGCGGGCGCACGGTGAAGGAGTCGCGGCGGATCACGCCGAGCAGGCTGTCGCCCGGCGTGAGCGGAATGGCGCATTGGGCGCCGCATTCCATGATCTTCGCCATGTGAAAGGCGAGGCCCGGGTCGAAGCCGTGCATCAGCGGCATGGAGGCGAAAATCGCCGCGTCGCAGCTGCGTCCGGCGATGACGAGGTCGACCCCCTGGCGGAGCGCCGCGATCAGCGGGCCGGTGCCCATCTGCGCGACGATGCGCTCGCTTTCGGTGATGTCTTCCTCGGTCAGCTCGGGCACGCCGGTCATCGGCTCGATGCGGCCGTCGCGCAGTGCGTCGAGCACCACCTGCCGATCGATCTCCGACTGGATCACGGCGCAGCGCAGCGACAGCGAATCCTCGCGGGCGATCTGGCGGACCATGTCGACGATCCGGGCGACATGCGGAATGCCGCCGCCGAACCCCGCCGACCCGACCATCATAGGAATGCCGGCCCGGCGGGCGGCAACGACCGCGTGGCGAAGGTCCCGGTAGACCTGGCCCGGCCGGGTGAGCGAGGTGCCGCTGCCGAGATAGTATGGCCCGGCGTCCGTCGACCCGGCATCGACGCCGATCATGTGCGGGTTCTGCGCGATGCCTTCCTCGAGCGATGCCAGCCGGTAGCCGTAGCCGAGCATGCCGTTGAGGGCGACGATCCTGAGTTCGTCCGGTGCGGTGTCGGTCATATGGGTTCAGAAGCCAAAGAGTTGGGTGGGAACGAAAAGCACGAGTTGCGGGAAGAGCATGGTGATCAGCACTGTCGCGATCAGCGGGAGGTAGAAGGGGAGCGTGGCACGCACCAGCGCGAGGAACGGTACCTTCGCCACGTCGGACACCGCGAAGAGCGCGATGGCGAAGGGCGGGGTGAGTGTGCCGATCATCAGGTTGACGACGCACATCACGCCGACATGCAGGATGTTCAGGTCGTAGAGCGGCGCGATCTTGACGATGATCGGCGTCATGATCAGCAGGAACGGCGTCGGCTCCATGAGCATGCCGCCGATGAACATGAGCGCGTTGATGAGCAGCAGCACGACGGTCGGGCTGTCGGTGAAGGTCTGCAGCATCCGCGACAGGTCGGTCGCCAGCCCTTCCAGCGCGACGATCTGCGACAGCATGTGCGCGGCGGCGAAGATGAGCAGGATGTTGCCCGACGACACCGCGGTTCGTTTCAGCACGTCGCCGACATCACGCCACGACAGGTCGCGGTAGTAGTACTTGGCGATGAGGAAGGCCCACAGCGACGCCACGGCGCCGGCCTCGGTCGGCGTCCAGTAGCCGGAGAGGAAGCCGACCAGCAGGATCGCCGGCGTCAGCAGCGCCGGCAGCGCCTGCATCAGGCGGTGGCCGCGTTCGTTCCAGGTGGCGCGCGGCTGCTTCACCCACTCGCCGTGGCGAAGCGACAGCAGGGCAACGGTGATCGACATGGCGGCGGCCATGATCAGCGCCGGCACCACACCGCCGAGGAACATCGCGCCGACCGAAACCTGTGCCATGGAGGCGAAGACCACCATGATGATGCTCGGCGGCAGCACCGGGCCGATGGTCGCCGAAGCGGCGGTCAGCGCGGCGGAGAGCGGCAGCGAATAGCCCGCCTGCGTCATCGCCCGGATCTGGATGCGGCCGAGGCCGGCGATGTCGGCGATCGCCGAGCCCGACATGCCGGCGAAGATGAGGCTGGTCAGGACGTTGACGTGGGCGAGGCCGCCACGCACATGCCCGACGAGGCCGTTGGCGAAGCTGTAGATGCGCTCGGTGATGGTCGAGCGGTTCATCAGCTCGGCCATGAGGATGAAGGTCGGGATGGAAACCAGCAGGAATCCGCCGACGCCGTTCACCGCAAGGCTGGCGAGGCTGAGCTGCGGCAGCAGGCCGGTGAAGGTGGCGTAGAAGTAGCTTGCCGCGAAGATCGCGACCGCGACCGGCACGCGCAGGAT
>JAGRKR010000095.1 GCA_020442225.1 Hyphomicrobiaceae bacterium
CGCCCGTCCGACCAGAGGATGGCAGGCCGGACCGGCGCGCCATTGCGATCGATGAGCCAGGTGCCATCGCCCTGCCCGGTCACGCCCAGGGCCAGCACTTCGTCGGGGCGAACGCCGGCGCGTGCCAGCGTCTGGCGCACGGTCGCCTGCACTGCCCGCCAGACAACGTGCATGTCCGACTCCGCCCAGCCAGGGTTCGGCGCCACGAAGCTCGAATCGTGTGCGGCGCCGGCAATCTCGCGGCCCTCGACGTCGAAGAGCGTGCTCTTGATCACCGTCGTGCCGGCGTCGATGCCCAACAAGTAGGACCGGCTCACGATGGTTCTCCTAGATGGCGGCCTGGGTGGCCGCGTCAAAGAGGTGGATGCGGTCGGGCCGGAGGCGCAGCTTGACCGCATCGTTACGGTCGAGGCGCAACAGCGGCGAAGTCACCGCCAGAACTGTCTGCGTGCCGACGACGGCGGCCAACTGGCCCTCCTCGCCCAGCGACTCGAAGGTCGCTACCGTGGCATCGATCTCTTCCAGCGCATCAGCGGGTTGATCGACGACCTCGAGGTGAATGGGACGGATACCCACATCGACCTTCTTGGCGCCGCTGCGTTCAAGACGCTCGTGCAGAGACTCCGGCACGCGGATGCGGAAGCTGTTGTCGGCAGCGACGAGGAGGAACTTGCCATCCTCGCGGACAGGTGTCGCCGGCAGGAAGTTCATGGGCGGCTCGCCGATGAAGCCGGCGACGAACTCGTTGACGGGGCGATTGTAGATTTCGTCAAAGGTGCCGACCTGCTGGAGCACGCCGAAGTTCATGACGGCGATGCGCTGCGCCATGGCCACCGCTTCAAGCTGGTCGTGCGTCACCAGGATCGTCGTACGGCCCGTCTGTGCGTGCAGGCGCTTCAGCTCGACGCGCATATGCGAGCGCTGCGCCGCGTCCAGATGGGAGAGCGGCTCGTCCATGAGGAAGACGTCGGGGTCGCGCACGAGTGCGCGCGCCAGCGAGATGCGCTGCTTCTGCCCGCCGCCAAGCTCGGCCGGCTTGCGGTCGAGAATATCGGTTATGTCGAGCATGTCCGCCACCTGCTTGACGCGCTGGCTGATCTCCGGCTTGGGGACGGAGCGCGCACGCAGACAGAAGGCGATATTGTCGAAGACGGAGAGCGGCGGGTAGAGCGCGTACGTCTCGAAGGCGAGCGCAACGTTGCGCTGATTCGGCTCCAGCTTGTTGACGAGGCGATTGCCGATGTACATCTCGCCGCGCGTGATCTCCTCCAGGCCGACGATCATGCGCAGCGTGGAGGTCTTGCCGCAGCCGGACGGCCCAAGCAAAGCCAGGAATTCGCCGTCGCGGACGGTGAGGTTGAGATCCTTGACGGCCTCGACACCGCCCTTGTAAGTCTTGTAGATGTGCTCAAGGCGCAATTCGGCCATTGGTCGCTACCTTACTCCAGAAAAAGAATGTTCTGCCCGCTCTTGGCATCGAAAACCAGGATATTCTCAGCTTCGATAGCCAGGCTGACCTGCTCGTCGATCTGGTACTCCACTTCGAGCGGCGTCAGGACGTCGAGCTTATTCTGCCCGACGGTCGCCGTGAGCACGCCACGGGCGCCGAGCCGCTCGAACACATAGACGACGCCCCTGCAAACATTGGCGCCGGGCGTGCTGGCATCGCCTGTAACGGGGTGCAGGTGCATGGGGCGCACGCCGACGATCAGTTTGTCGGCGGCATGGGAGGCCAGCCGCTGGCGCAGCTTCTCCGGCACGTCGATGGTGATCGAACCGTCCTGGCTGATCAGGCGCAGGTTGTCGCCGGATTGCTGGGCCTTGCACTCGATCAGGTTGACCTGTGGGTAACCAAGCAACTTGGAGACGAAGAGATTGGCTGGGTTCTCGAAGACCTCATTCGGCTTGCCGATCTGTTGAATGACGCCGTGGTCCAGCACGACAAGGCGATCGCCCAGCGACAGCGCCTCGAGATAGTCATGCGTCACGTAGATAGTCGTATAGCGGATGTCCGCTTCCAGTGACTTGAACTCCTGGCGCATACGGTGGCGCAGCTTGGCGTCGAGGTGGGAGATCGGCTCGTCGAGCAGCAGCACATCCGGCTCGCGCACCATGGCGCGACCAAGCGCCACGCGCTGTTTCTGCCCGTTGGACAGATGTTGCGGCAGGCGATCCATCAAGGGCTGGATGTTCAGAATATCGCAGACGGAGAGGACGCGGCGATCGATCTCGGCGGCGGGCAGCTTTCGCCCCGGTGCACGCAAGGGAAAGGCCAGGTTCTCCTTCACCGTCATGTGCGGGTAGAGC
>JAGRKR010000009.1 GCA_020442225.1 Hyphomicrobiaceae bacterium
CTGCCGCCGTTCTGGCGCGCCGTGAGCTATTTCAACCCCGTCGTCTACCTCGTCAGCGGCTTCCGCTGGAGCTTCTACGGCATCGCCGACGTCAACATCTGGCTGTGCCTGGCCATGACGCTCATGTTCCTCCTCGTCTGCGTCGCCACGGTCTGGTGGATCTTCAAGACGGGCTACCGTCTCAAGAGCTGAGCGCGTCCTCCCCTGCGCCCGGCGCATCGAGTCCCTGGATGACCGGGGTCGCGATGCTATAACGTCCCCGTATCATCTTTCGGCAAGCGTGCACGACGACACGTCCGCCACGGGGAGCAACGTCATGAAGATCGGCCTTTTCGTTACCAATCAGCAGACGCTCGACACGGACATGGTGACGGCCCTCTCGGACCAGATCGCCTTCGTCCATCACGCGCGCGATCGCGGCTGGGACTCGCTGCTGACCGGCCAGCATTACCTCAACGAGGGCAACAACAAGCAACTCCAACCCGTGCCGCTCATCGCCCGTCTGGCGGCGGAAGCCGGCGAGATGACGATCGGCCTCGGCATCCTGCTGATCAACCTGCACAACCCCGTCTATACCGCAGAGACCATCGCCACGCTGGACATCATCGCGCGCGGCAATTTCATCTTCGGCGTCGGCCTCGGCTATCGCGACGTCGAGTTCGATGCCTTCGCGGTGCCGAAGGGAGAGCGGGTCAAGCGCTTCGAGGAATATCTGGCGCTCGTGCAGCGGCTGTGGAGCGAGGACAGCGTCAGCTACGACGGGCCCACGTGCAAGCTCGACAAAGTCTGCCTCAACACGCGGCCCGTGCAGGTGCCGCGCCCGCCGATCTGGATCGCGGCTAACAACGATCCCGCCGTCAAGCGCGCCGCGCGGCTCGGGGACTGCTGGTTCATCAACCCGCACGCCACGTTCGACACGATACGGCGGCAGATGGGCGTCTATCGCGCCGAGCTGGCCGCGGTCGGCAAGGGTGCACCGCGCGAGCTGCCGCTGTTCAAGGAGGTCTTCTGCGCCCACGACCGCCGCACGGCCGTCGAGATGGCAGGCCCGTCGCTGCTCGGCAAGTACCAGGACTATGCCAAGTGGGGGCAGGACAAGGCGCTGGCCGACGACGACACGTTCGACCGCTCGCTCGACGACCTCATCAAGGGCCGCTTCATTCTCGGCTCGCCCGAGCAGTGCTACGAGGAGCTCAAGCCCTACGTCGAGGAGTTCGGCGTCAACCACATCGTCATCCGCACCAACTGGCCGGGCATGTCGATGTCGCACTCGCTCTCGTCGATGCGCCTGCTCTCGGACGAGGTCATTCCCGAGCTGCGCAAGCTGAAGCCGGGCTCGCGCGCCTGAGCCCGGCGTCTCTCGACTCGCGAATGACCGCGGCTAGACCGTGGCGACAGGCGTCGCCGGCGAGCCGACGGCGCCCGGCAATCGCAGCGGCGGCGCCGTCAGCAGGAACGAGCTCCTGTTGTTCGCCCGCAGCCAGTCGGCGAGCGAGGAGAGGTTCCACAGCTCGCCGAGATTGACGCCGAGCTTGAACAGACAGTGCTCGTGCAGCGGCAGGCCGGCACAGCGCTTCGTCCCTGTGATCGGCCCGTGATGCTCGACCGCGTAGTTGTCGGCGATGAGCGCCACGCAGCCGCTCTCCGTCACCCAGCGCTTCAGGCGGTCGTCGCGGCCGTCCAGCGCCGCACAGCTCGTCTCGAGACGCTGCGCGTCCGGCTTGCGGTCCATCTCCAGGATCACCTCGTCGAAGCCGGTGCGGAACAACACGAAATCGCCGGGACGCACCTCGATGCCATCGGCCGCGACGACGCGCATCAGGTCATCGTAGCCGACGACTTTTCGCTCTCGACCGAAGTGGGCGAAGAGGTCGATCAGCACCGCGCGCCCCTGCAGGCACTTCTCGGCCATGTTCTCGACGCCGAGACGGCGAGCTGCCGATGTCGAGCGCGCCTCCACCATGCCGATGGCGCCGGCGTCCTTCGGATCGCTGGGGCCGACGATATCCTCCCCGCCGCGGAAGCCGTTGTAGAACACCGGCTCGGGCGTGCCGTCGCCGTCGGCATCGAACATCGAGCCGACGTGGGCGAGGGTGTCCCACTGCGTCGAGTACTGGAGATGCATCACGACGGCGTCGTCGTTGATGACGTCGGTGAGGCGCGGGTCGTCCTGCTCGTTGCGATAGATGAAGTTGACGCGGCCGTTACGAAGCGTCGGCCGGATGACCGGCGGGTGCCGGCGTGGGTTCAGGACATTGCCGCCGGGATAGTCGAGCGGCAGGGACAGGCAGAAGGTGCGTCCCTCGCGTACCTCGGCAATGCCCTGCTTGACCTTGTCGGGCGTCAGCAGATTCATGCGCCCGAGCTGATCGTCGGGGCCGAAATCGCCCCAGGTCGAGCCCTCGGGCCTGTTCACCCAGCGTCGTTGTTTGGTCATTTTCCCTGCCCCAGACTGATGACGGGTCCTTTGATCCCATGCCCGACAGGAGAAAGCAAAACCGGCAGGCGTGCAATCGGCTTTCGCCCTCGCCTCCTGCCCAGCGCCTTGACGAATGCTCGGGAGTTGGCACAGTGCCGCCCGCGACCATATCCGACGGCCGATGCACCGGGCAAAATGACGAACGCCGCCGAACACCGGCTCAACGAGGAGCACTCCCATCATGCGCTTGAAGCTCGCCCTCGCCATGATCGTCCTGGCCGCAGCCGCCGCACCGGCCGCCATTGCCAAGACCGTCAATTGCAAGAACACCGGCAGCTTCGCGCGCTGGCTCGACGATTTCAGGCGTGAGGCCGCCACCAAGGGCATCTCTCGGCGCACCATTTCGGCCGCCCTCGACGGCATGACACTCGACCCTGGCGTCATCGCCAGGGACCGCCGCCAGGGCTTCTTCGCACAGAGCTTTCTCAGCTTCTCCGGGAAGCTTGCCTCCAAGAACCGCATCTACAATGGCAAGCGCCGCCTGAAGCAGCACGCCGCCGTCTTCGCCAGGTTCGAGCGCAAGTATGGCGTATCGCCCGCCGTCATCACGGCCTTCTGGGCGCTCGAAAGCGATTTCGGCGTCGGCATGGGCAAGCTGCCGGTCCTGCGCTCGCTCGCCACGCTCGCCTACGACTGTCGGCGTGGGCCGATGTTCCGCGAGGAGCTGCTCGCCGCCCTGCGGATCATCGACAAGGGCGATCTGCGTCCGTCCGACATGATCGGGTCATGGGCGGGTGAGCTCGGCCAGACCCAGTTCCTGCCCACGCACTACTGGAACCATGCCGTCGACGGCGACGGTGACGGTCGGCGGAACCTGATGAAGAGCGTGCCGGACATCATCGCGTCCACCGCCAACTTCATCTCGCATCTCGGCTGGCGCAGGGGCGAGCCGTGGCTGCAAGAGGTCCGCATTCCGCAGTCGCTCAAGTGGGATCAGGCCGATCTCGCGATCCAGCATCCACGCGCGCAATGGGCCGCCTGGGGTGTGCGCCGAGTCGACGGGCGCCCGTTGCCCAATGACAGGCTCGCCGCCTCGCTGCTCCTGCCGATGGGCCGTCACGGACCAGCGTTCCTGGCCTACCCGAATTTCCAAATCTATCTGAAGTGGAACCAGTCGCTG
>JAGRKR010000096.1 GCA_020442225.1 Hyphomicrobiaceae bacterium
TCCGTTCGAGGTCGTGGTTCTGCAGGGCGGCAGCGGCGCCATCCTCTCGGAACAGCGTCGGGCGAAATTCCTGGCGGCGGTCAAGACCTTCGCCGCAGAAATCAAGAAAGCCGGCGGCGAGACCGCGCTCTACATGACCCACGCCTACGTCAAGCCGCACAAGCAATTCAAGCCCGGCATGATCGACGATCTCGTCAAGCTCTACGTCGAGACGGGCAACGCAGTCGGGGCGCTGGTCATTCCCGTCGGTCTCGCCTTCGAGGAAGCCTATCGCCGCAAGCCTGGCATCGTCCTGCACAAGGCCTTCGACGGCACGCACCCGGACCTCAACGGCACCTTCCTGGCGGCGTGCGTCGTCTACATGAGCCTGTACGGCCAGTCCCCGGTCGGCAACAGCTACGACTACTACGGCAAGATCGACAAGGAGACGGTGCGCTTCCTGCAACAGGTCGCCCACGACACCGTGACCAGATTTTACGGGAAGTCGTAGCGTCCAGGCTGCCGGTGCGATGGCTCGCGCCGGCAGCCTCGCTACCCCCGGCTGCCGAAAATCGCGCTGCCGACACGGACGCAGGTGGCACCGAAGGCGATGGCCGTCTCATAGTCGGCGCTCATGCCCATTGAGAGCTCCTTGAGGCCCGCCTCGGCGGCGAGCTTGGCCAGGAGCGCGAAGTGCATGGCCGGCTCCTCGTCGACGGGCGGAATGCACATGAAGCCGGTGATATCGAGCGAGAGCTCGCGGCACAGGGCGAGGAAGGCCGGAACGTCACCAGGAGCCACGCCCGCCTTTTGCGGCTCCTCGCCCGTGTTGACCTGCACGAACAGCTTCAACCGCCGCCCCTGCCTGGCCATCTCGGTTGCGACGGCACGCGCGATGCGCTCGCGGTCGATGCTCTCGATGGCGTCGAAGAGCGCCACCGCCTCCTTGGCCTTGTTGGACTGCAAAGGGCCGATCAGGTGCAGCTCCAGGTCGGGGAAGTCGGCGCGCAGCTCCGGCCATTTGGCCTGCGCCTCCTGCACGCGGTTCTCGCCGAAGAGGCGGTGGCCGGCCGTGAGAACCGGACGGATGTCCTCCGCCGCGAACGTCTTGGAGACTGCCACGAGCCGTACCGAGGACGGGTCGCGGCCATGCTCGCGCGCGGCGGCGGCAATGTGGGCCAGCGTCTCGCGATAGCGCGCGACGATGCCGGCAGCGGACTGTTGAGCGTTTCCCTCGTTCATGGCCTTGGTGTATCAGGTTCGCAGGCGTTGCCAAAGTGGCCCGATGGATGGGCGCAAGCGGCGCATCCGCGAAGGAGATCGAGTGATGGCGGCAGTCGGGCGTCCCAAGGTGATCGGCATCCTCGGCATGGGGCACATGGGCTCGGGCGTCGCCGCCGACCTCAAGGGCAGCGGCTTCGACGTCGTGACCACGCTCGAGGGGCGTTCGGCGCGCACCAAAGCGCGGGCGGAGGCGGCCGGCGCACGGTTGCTGCCGGGCCTTGCCGCCGTCCTCGCCGCTGCCGATACGTTCCTCTCCATCGTGCCGGCCGACCAGGCCGAGCCGCTGGCCGCCGAAGTCGCGGCCTCTCTCGACGGCAAGCCGCTGCACTTCGTCGACTGCAACTCCATTACGCCACGGCGCACCGAGCGCGTGCGTCAAATGGTCGAGGCGGCCGGCGCCGTCTTCTCCGACGGCGGCATCATCGGTCCCCCGCCCGGCCCCGGCAAGGTCCTGACGCGCTTCTACGTCTCCGGACCGGACTGCGCCGTTCTGGAGGCGCTTCAGAGCCCGCAGATGGCCATGCGCCGGCTCGGCGACAGCAAGACCCAGGCGACGGAGATGAAAATCCTGTTCGCCGGCATCAACAAGGGCACGGTGGCGCTGCACAACAACGTGCTGGCGGCGGCGGAGAAGGTCGGCCTCCGGCAGGCCATCATGGCCGAGTTCGACGACATGCGGCCCGGCCTGATGCGCGGCGTCCGCGGACACGCCCCGGAACTGACGGACAAGGCCGGCCGCTGGGCCATCGAGATGCTGGACGTCGCCGACGCACTCGAGGGCCTCGGCGCCCACGGCGGCTACCATCGGGCGGCGGCCGAGGGCTATACCCGCCTCGACGCGGCCCTGAAGGCCAAAGGCATGCCCGCCGGCAAATCCTCCGCGGACGACGCGCTCGCCCGCGTGCTCGAGGCCTGGCTCGAGGACCCTGGCCTTTGAGCCGGCCCTGCATGCGGCTCGCACCTTGACCTCGCACCTGCTTTCGGGCCACCTACGGCCGCCGAAAGCAGCAGGATTGACGGGAGAGCACGTCGGTGGCTCACGAACGCTACAACGCGCCCGAGCGCGAGAAGCACTGGCAGGACGTCTGGGCGCAGAAGGACATCTTCCGCGCCCGCGAGGACGGGGCGCGGCCAAAGCGCTACCAGCTCGAGATGTTCCCCTACCCCTCGGGCAACATCCACATGGGCCACGTGCGCAACTACACGCTCGGCGACGTCATGGCCCGCTACATGCGCGCCAAGGGCTTCAACGTGCTGCATCCCATGGGTTGGGACGCCTTCGGATTGCCCGCCGAGAACGCCGCGCTCGAGCGCAAGGTGCATCCCGCCAAGTGGACCTACGAGAACATCGCCACGATGCGCCGCCAGCTCAAGTCGATGGGCCTGTCCATCGACTGGTCGCGCGAATTCGCCACCTGCGACCCGAGCTACTACCGGCACCAGCAGAAGCTGTTCATCGACATGTTCAAGGCGGGCCTCGTGTACCGCAAGGGCGCGAAGGTCAACTGGGACCCGGTCGAGCACACGGTGCTGGCCAACGAGCAGGTGATCGAGGGCCGCGGCTGGCGCTCCGGCGCACTCGTGGAGCAGCGCGAGCTGGAGCAGTGGTTCTTCCGCATCACGGCGTTGTCCGAGGAGTTGCTGGCCGCACTCGAGACGTTCGACAAGTGGCCGGACTACGTCGTCACGCAGCAGATCAACTGGATCGGCCGCTCGGAAGGCCTGCTGGTGCGCTGGGCGCTCGATGCCGCCACCGCTCCCCAGGGACTGGGCGAGGTCGAGGTCTACACGACGCGGCCCGACACGCTGTTCGGCGCCTCCTTCGTGGCCGTCTCGCCGGACCACCCGCTGGCCAAGGCTGCGGCTGCCGGAGACGCTAGGCTGGCGGCATTCTGTGAGGAGTGCCGGCGCAGCGGCACATCCGCCGCCGAGCTCGAGACGGCTGAGAAAAAGGGCTTCGACACCGGCATCCGCGCCGTGCATCCCTTGGACCCGGCGTGGACGGTACCGGTCTACGTTGCCAACTTCGTCCTCATGGACTATGGCACCGGCGCCATCTTCGGCTGCCCGGCCCACGACCAGCGCGACCTGGATTTCGTGCGCAAGTACGGCCTGCCCGTGATCCCCGTCGTGCTGCCGCCGGACACCGACGCCGCCTCCTTCGCGATCGGCGCCACCGCCTACGACGGCGACGGCACCATGATCAACTCGCGCTTCCTCGACGGCCTGACGCCCAAGGCCGCATTCGACGAGGTGGCGCGGCGGCTCGAGGCGAGCACGCTCGCCGCTGCCCCGGTCGCGGCCCGCAAGACCAACTACAGACTGCGCGACTGGCTGATCTCGCGCCAGCGCTACTGGGGC
>JAGRKR010000757.1 GCA_020442225.1 Hyphomicrobiaceae bacterium
CATCGAGGCACCACCGAAGGCCGTCGACGGCTGGCGGTTGCCTGTGCCGGTGACCGCGTTGGGCCAGGGGCGCGGGCACGTGCCGGTGCGCCGCACGGCACCGGGCGTCAACGGCCTCTGGGACATGGGCGCCAACGTCTGGGAGTGGGTCGATCACGACGTCGCCGGCCGCAAGCGCACACGCGGCGGCTCCTGGTGGTACGGGACGGCTCAGATGCAGGCCGACGCTCTCTACGAAAAGCCTGCCGATTTCCCCGCCGTCTACATCGGCTTCCGCTGCGCCCGCTCGCGCAACTGAAGTCCCCGCTCACCACATTCCGGTTGCCAGACCCGGAGGAACCATGCAGGGGTGGCGGCCTGCGCCACACGTGGCCCAGTGGAGCCAATCTTCGTGCCCGAGCCCTCGCAAGGACCAGCGGCGCTATCCGAGAGCGACCCAGCCGACAGCGCCTATTCCTGGACCCGCCTCGCCATCGCCGTGCTGATCGCCTCGATCGGCAATGTCGGCATGTGGTCGGTCGTCGTCGTCCTGCCGGCCATCGAGCAGGACTTCCAGTTGACGCGCGCGGCCGCGGCCCTGCCCTACATGCTCATGACCATCGGTTTCGGGCTCGGGGGCATCGTCATGGGCCGGCTCGCAGACCGCCACGGCGTCACGGTGCCACTGGCCATCGGAGCCGTCGCCATCGGCGCGGGCTACGTCCTCTCGGGCATTTCGCAGAACGTCTGGCAATTCGCCCTCGCCCACGGCGTCCTGATCGGGCTCTTCGGCAGCTCCGCCGCTTTCGGGCCGCTGATTGCCGACATCTCGCTCTGGTTCCGCCGCCACCGCGGCATCGCCGTCGCGATCTGCGCCAGCGGCAATTACCTCGCCGGCACCATCTGGCCGCCGATCCTGCAGCAATTCGTCACCACCGCCGGCTGGCGCGCGACCCATATCGGCGTGGGTCTGTTCTGCCTGCTCACCATGTTGCCGCTCGCCGCGCTCTTGCGGCGCCGTCCGCCACGCCCCGTAACCGCCCTGCACGGCAGCGCACCGTGGACCAGCGACCGCGCGGCCGGGCTCTCGCCGGGCGTTCTGCAAGCTCTCCTGATCCTGGCCGGCATTGCCTGTTGCGTCGCCATGTCGATGCCCCAGGTCCACATCGTCGCGCTGTGCGCCGACCGGGGCTTCGGGGTCGCCCGCGGCGCCGAGATGCTGTCGCTGATGCTCGGGTTCGGCATCATCAGCCGGCTGTTGTCCGGCGCGCTCTCGGACCGCATCGGCGGCCTCGCAACGCTGATGATCGGCTCGATCCTCCAGAGCATCGCGCTGATCCTGTACCTTCGCGCCGACGGGCTGACCTCGCTCTACGTGGTCTCGGCGCTGTTCGGGCTGTTCCAGGGTGGGCTGGTACCGAGCTACGCCATCATCGTGCGAGAGAACTACCCGCCCGAGGAGGCCGCCACGCGGGTCGGGCTGGTGCTGATGGCGACGCTCGGCGGCATGGCGCTGGGGGGCTGGCTCTCCGGCGCCATCTACGACCTGACGGGCTCCTACGCCTATGCCTTCCTCAACGGCATCGCCTGGAAC
>JAGRKR010000758.1 GCA_020442225.1 Hyphomicrobiaceae bacterium
GCTCGCAGCGTCGGCTCCCGCCACCTCTCGACATCACCGGCAGCGCCGGTGCATCAGCGATCGCCTCGAACCGTCACACGCCCTCGAAATCGACCTCCAGGATCGGCATCTCGAAATAGAACGTCGTCTCTTCGTCCTCGTCGTCTCGCGTGATGGTGCCGATGAACTCGTCCTTGATGTAGACCTCGGCCATGTCGGTCTTCTTGCCGGCGGGCCTGACCTCGATGGTCGTCAGTCCAAAGCGCTGCTGCAGGAAGCGTTGCAGCCTGGGAATATCGTTGCGCACGGTGCTCTTTCTCCTGTCTGGGTAATTAATCTGGCGTCGGTCGGCCAGCCAGGGCGTTAGGCTCGGCGCCAGCGGCCCCGCGCCCTGCTGCATCGGTCTTGGCGCGCCCCCGCGATTGCCTCAGATTTCCGCGTCGGCCAGCGCCTCCGCCAGCATCTGATCCATCGACCGCCCGGGCTCCGGGCAGCCGGCCGGTCCGACGACGCGCGCAGGCACGCCGGCGACCGTGGTCTTGGCCGGCACATCCTTCAGGACGACGCTGCCCGCCGCGATACGGGAGCAGTCCCCGACCGAAATGTTGCCGAGCACCTTGGCGCCGGCGCCGATCATCACGTTCCTGCCGATCTTGGGATGCCGGTCGCCGACGGACTTGCCGCTGCCCCCGAGCGTGACGTTGTGCAGGAGCGAGGTATTGTCGCCGACGACTGCCGTCTCGCCGATGACCACGCCGCTCGCGTGATCGATCATGATGCCCTGGCCGATGCGCGCGGCCGGATGGATGTCAACCGAGAAGATGCGCGAACTCTGGCTCTGCAGGTAGAGGGCGAAGTCCCTCCGCCCGTGGTTCCACAGCACGTGGGCGAACCTGTGCGTGACCAGGGAATGGAAGCCCTTGAAGTAGAGCAGCGGCTCGATATAGCGGCTGCACGCCGGATCGCGATCGACGACGGCGGCAAGATCCGCCCGGAACATGCCGCTGATGGCCGGATGCGCCTCGAGAACATCCTGGAACGTCTGATTGATAAGGCCGGCGTCCACGTCGGAATGATTGAGCCGCTGCGCCAGTCGATGGCAGACCGCATCCTCGAGACGCGCGTGACTGAGCACGGTCGCAAAGATGAAACCGCCGAGCGCCGGCTCCGCCGCCATGGCGGCCTCGGCCTCGGCACGGATCGCCGTCCACATCGGATCGCACGAGGAAAGCGTGCTCTTCGCCTGGGCCAGTGCGCCGCCGTTAGGCATGTCGGGCTCCTTTCCTGTGGCCGATCCCGCATCGCCGGCTCCGTCCGCCGGCAGCTCATGCACGTTTCGGCCTGGACGCAGTCGCCTGCATCCGGGTGCCTGCCCCACGTAACAAGGGGCCTCGGCCTAAGTCAATCGTCCAACGCCGCCGTGGTTGCCGCCGCCTGCCTCACCGACCGGGCTTGCGCCGAGGCGCCCGCGGCGTGTACTCAAGCGCCGCAACTCCATGAAAAGGTATCACGAGATGGCAGAGACGTCTTCAACATCCCGTCCGGCGCCGGGCCGCTTGCGCACGGAGGACGAGGGAGCCGTTCGCTGGATCGTGATCGACAATCCCACGCGTATGAACGCCTTCACGGCCGACATGTGGCGCGCGCTGCCGCGCCTCATCCGGGCGGCAGAAGCCGATGCCGCCGTGCGCGTCGTCGTGTTTCGCGGCGAGGGCGAGCGCGCCTTCTCGGCGGGCGCCGACATCTCCGAGTTCGAGACGAACCGCGCCGGCGCCCAGGTTCGCGAGTATGACGAGCTCAACCACGAGGCCTTCGAGGTGCTTGCCGCCAGCTCCAAGCCGACCATCGCGATGATCCGCGGCTTCTGCATGGGCGGCGCGCTCGAGGTCGCCGCCTGTTGCGATCTGCGTATCGCTGCGGAAGGCTCGCAGTTCGCCATCCCCGCCGCCAAGCTCGGCATCGGCTACAATCCGCGCTGGGTGAAACCCCTGCTCGGCGTCGTCTCCGCGGCCGCCGCCAAGGAGTTGCTCTACACGGGACGGCGTTTCGACCACGACGAGGCCCGCGCCATGGGACTGCTCAACCGCGTCGTGCCGTCCGAGCGCCTGCGTGCCGCCGTGATGGAGACGGCCGCGGCCATCGCCGAGAACGCGCCACTCTCCGTGCTGGCCGCCAAGCGTTCCATCGACGAACTGGTCGCCAAGCCGGAGAACGCCGATTTCGCCGCCCTCGATGCGCTCGTCGAAGCCTGCTTCATGAGCGAGGACTACGCCGAGGGCCGCCGCGCCTTCCTGGAGAAGCGCAAGCCGAAATTCAGCGGGCGCTGAGGCGGGTCTCAGCCGAGGACGCGAGCCAGGAACTCGAGAATGCGTGCGTTCGCGAGCGCGGGCTGCTCGAAATGCACGAAGTGGCCGGCTTCCTCCGCGATCTCGATTTCGGGCGACGTGAAATAGTCGGGCAGCCGGTCGACCCACTCCACCTTGAGCACGGGATCGTGGCGCCCCCAGAGGAACCGCGAGGGCGCACTGACCTGGGGCATGGGCGGCGCCCCCTCCAGCATGAGCTGGCGTCGCAGGCGTGAGACGCCGACGTACCAGTCGAAGCCGCCCTGGAGGTTGCCCGGCCGCATGAAGTTGTCCACCCACTCCTCCAGCACGCCGTCGAAGGCGTGGGGATCGCGGGACCAGTGCGAAAGGAAGTGGCTGAGGTAGATGCGGCAGGCCTCGCGGCTCGAGCCGACCAGGGCGGCGGCGAAGTCCTTCTGGTGGAACTGCTGATACCAGGTCTCCGGCGCATGCGCGGGCTCGCCCCAGCGCTTGCCGATGCCGGGATAGGGGCAGTTGAAGAAGAAGAGCGCCGAGACCCGCTCCGGATAGGCCAGCGCAAACGTGTGTGCCACGGCTGCGCCGACATCGTGCGAGACGATGGCGAAGCGCGAGAGCCCGACGGCGTCGGCGAAATCGCGGAGATCGCGGGCCAGAAGCTGGGGTGGCGAGCCGCCCGTCGCGCGCGGGACCTTGGTTTCGGTCCGGCCGAAGCCTCGCAATTCCGGAGCCAGAACGTCGAACCGCTCCGCCAGCACCGGCAGGGTGTGTTGCCACGTCCGCGCGAATTCCGGCCAGCCGTGCAACAGCACCACCGGCTTTCCCCGCCCCGCCCGCACGTAGTGCACGCCAAGCTCGGGCGTATCGGCCGTCAGGCCCGTCCAATCCACGTCCATGCTCATCGCCTCGCCTCCGCGCCACGGCCACGGCCACGGCGGCGCCGGGCTTGCCAAGTCTCGAGCATGAAACTATGACGCCCTGCGGCCTGCAAGCATGGCGACAGGCGTGCAGGCGACACCGGCCCGCCGATCGGCATCGCGGATGGCGACTGCCAGCGGCCGGCAACAGGCCTTTGCACCTCATGCCCGCTGACCACGAGCTCTTCCACGCAGAGCGCCATGCGCTGGGCTTGCTGCGCGTGGGCCAGGCAGGTTCCGTGCTGATGCTGGAGGCACTGACTGCGCCCGTCGCCCGGAGCCTCGCCACCGCCCTCGCCGCCATCGATCCGTGGCAGCGCATGGCCATTCCGGCCGACGATCTGCTGCGCTTCCTGCTGGATCACGACCCCGCCTGTCACCGCTTCGCAATCACTCTCGGGGGCCGGCTCGTCGGCGTCGTGGCCGTGCGCGACCCCTTCCTGCACGGTCCCTACCTCAACCTGCTGGCCGTCCTGCCGGACTGGCAGGGCCTCGGCATCGGGAGCGCCGTCCTCGCCTGGCTGGAAGCCCGATCGCGCGGCC
>JAGRKR010000759.1 GCA_020442225.1 Hyphomicrobiaceae bacterium
GGTCGCGCGGCGCGACGCCCGAGGTGAAGCGCGCCACGACGCGCCATCCGCTCGCGGCAGGCGTTCGCCGCGGCGAGGCGCACGGCTGGCGGCGCCGCGCCCATGGGACCAGGTCGCACGCATCCTGCTGCAGGACGGCGAGCTGTGGTGGGGGCTCTCGGGCGAGCGGCATCACCGCATGGTGGAGCTCCCGGGCTGGCACGGCGCGCTGTTCGCGTGGATCGACCGCCAGCTCACCGAGCACGGCGCCCTGCCCTGGCCGGGTCTGCGCGCGCTGCTGGGCGACGAGCCGTGGGCCGACGCCGTACGCACGCTGATGGACGGCGCCGAAGTCCTGCCCGCCGCCAGCGCCGACGAGCTGCAGGCCGCGCTGGCGCAGGCCGATGCCGCCGAGCGCCGGCGAGAGGCCGACGCGCTACTCGGCAGGATCTGAGCCTCGCGGCCGGATGCGGCCCCATCGAGACCCGATCGGGGCCGCGCGCAACCCCGGTTTCTTTGACGCCCCGCGGCGGCTTTGTCATAATGCGCGGTTCGTTGCAGCGGCAAGAGTGACAGCAGCGCCTGCCGAGACCGGCCACCCTCGAAAAGGGATTCGATGCGGCCAACTTCCTCCGCCAGGGCTGCCCCTTCGGACACGTCCACGCGAGCTTGCCCGCCCGATCGCCCACGCGCCTGCCTGCGTTGCCAGTGGCAGGCCGCTGCATGGGCCGGTGACCGCCCCGATTTCAGCCGAGGAACCGCATGACCGCGAAGAAGACCGCCGCCACGCCCGCATCCGCCGCCAGGAAGGGCGCGCGCCCGTCAAGCCGCGCGGACAGCACCCGCAAGGCGGCCACGTCGGGCGCCGCCAGGCCGCAGGCTGGCAGCAAGCCGCGACCGGCACCGTCGCAGGCTGGTTCGGGCGCGGCCGGCAAGGCGAAATCCGCCTCCACGACCAAGTCCGCCGCCGGCAGCACGGCCAAGGGCAAGGGCGACAAGCCGGCGTCGCATGCGCCTACCAAGCAGGCCGCCGACGCCGTGACCACGGCGAAGGCCAGGGCCTCGTCCCCGAAGGCAGCCGACCCGGTCAAGGCCAGGGGCGCTGCGGCAGGCAAGCCGGCGCCCAAGACCGTGGCCGGCCGCGCGGCCGACGAGGCGGCGGCCAAGACCCGGGCCAGGCGGGACGACGAGCCTCGGGCAGGCAGCGCCTTTGAGGCCGCGCCCAAGCCCGTTATCAAGAGCGCCAAGCCCGCGGACAAGGGCGTCAAGCCCGCGGACACGAGCCCCAGGACTTCGGGCAAGGATGCCAAGCCCGCGAGCAAGAGCGCCAAGGCCACGGGCGCCAGCGCCAAGGCCGCGACGGCGACCGATCGCGACAAGCACGCCAAGCCGGGCAAGGACGCCGCCACCAAGGCCCCGGCGGGTACCGAGCCCGTAAAGCCGGGCAAGAAGCTCGCCGTGATCGAAGACGACGTCGAGACCGATTTCGACGCCGACGCGGACACCGAGACCGAGGCCGAGGCCGAGATCGACACCGAGGTCGATGCCGCCGCCGAAGAGGCCAGGGAGAAGGCCAAGCCGCTGCGCGTCAAGGTCAGCCGTGCCAAGGAGCGCGCGCTGATGCGCGAGTTCGGCCTCGACGAGACCGCGCTGACCGAGGAGGAGGCCAGCAAGCGCCGCGCCGAGCTCAAGACGCTCATCAAGATGGGCAAGACGCGCGGCTTCCTGACGCACCAGGAGATCAACGACCACCTGCCCGAGAAGCTGGTCAACGAGGAGATCCTGGAGGCGATCGTCTC
>JAGRKR010000760.1 GCA_020442225.1 Hyphomicrobiaceae bacterium
CGATGTCTCGGCAGGACGCTTGCTCATGGCGCACGAGATCGGCTTGACTGGCGGGCGCACGGGGTTCTCCCGGCCCCCTGGGGCGCGGGAGGATCGATCTCCCGACCGGTCTCTTGCAGAAGGCGCACGGACGTGACCACAGAGGCGACGGACGTCCATCGACCCCTCGTCCTGCGCAGCGAGCGGGCTTTGCGGCGGTTCCTGCCGCTGGCCCTCCTAGTGTGCCTCATCGGGCTTACGATGCTGGTCTTCGAAGCCAGCGGCAATCGCAAGGACCTGATGCGCGGCTGGCTCGTGCTCGGTGCCGGGCTCGCCTGGGCCGCCTACGTGCTCATCCGGCAGGTGTCTCCTGGCCGGCCGGCCGTCGTCGTCTCGGCGGACGGCATCCATTTTGCGATCCCGAACCTCAAGGCGTTCTTCCTTCCCTGGAGCGAGGTGCAGACCATTGCCACCGTCGACCTCTCCGAGCGACGCGGCGTCTACTTTCTGTTTGGCAACATCGGCCTCCGCGGCATGCCGGCCGCGCTGGTCTCCACGTCCTTCTACAAGGAGCACGTCGGGATAGGCTTCACCACCAGCATCGGAGCCGGCTTGCTCGATACCTTCATCCCGTTGCGCAATACCGTGCAGGTGGTCTTCCATCCGACACTCTACGGCATGCCGCTCGAGACGTTCCGCGAGGGCCTCGAGGCCCGCTGGCGTGCCTTCGGAAACCGGGCGCCACGATCCGGCGAGTGGCGCACGCGTCCGCCGGATGCCTCCGCGCACAGCACGCCCCCGATACGTAGCGCCGTCGCGCGGCGGAGCGGTGGCATCGTCGTATCGGCCTGGGAGTTCGTCAGCCTCGCCGTCCCGCTGACCGCCATCGTCGCGGTGCTCGCCAACGCGCTCGGCGTCTGGGAGACTTCGGGGCAGCAGGCGAGGCGTATCGAACGCGAGCGCAAGGCTGAAATCGCCCGCAAGGAGCGGGACGAGGAACGCAAGCGCAAGGAGAAGTGGGAAAAGATCTGGAGCGACTTCGACAAGACCTTCAAACGCTTCGAGTCGAAGTAGCGACGCGGGCGCTCAGAGCGCAACGCGCGCCTCCAAAACCGCCGTGAACAGCACGACGCGCGCAAACATCTCGCGGCACCCTTCGAGGAAGGCGAACAAGCCCGGCCGCGGAATGCAGCTCATGGCATTCGAGATCAGCGTGCCCTCGAGATCGAGCGCGAGCACGCGGGGCGGGGCCGCGGTCATGCGGAAATCCTCACTCCGCTCGCCATGGAACCTGCTCCCACCTGACTGGCCATGGCGCACGAAGGAAGCGGCGCAGACGTCGCCGCTCCCGCTCCTGAGACAGGCCCGTCCGCCGCCCTCGCCGGCTACCCCACGACCGGCTTGACGTTGCCGAGCAGCCAGCGGGCGATGGCGGTCATGCGGGCGTCCTCGTGCTGCTGGCCCATGACCTGCACACCGACGGGCATGCCGCCGACGCCGAGCAATGGCATGGTCACGCAGGGCGCGAACAGCATCGAGCTCGGGAAGTTGAACACGGGGTCGCCCGTCGGG
>JAGRKR010000097.1 GCA_020442225.1 Hyphomicrobiaceae bacterium
ATCTGGAAATAGGGCGTGTCGTCGCTCGCCTCGATGAAATTGCCCTCCGGGTAGATCTGGAAGAGGCGTGGCCCCTCGCTGCCGATCTGGCCGCCGAGGATGAGGGATGCCGAGAAGCCCGCCTTGCTGGCCTCGAGCGCGGGGCCATCGACCGAGCGCACCTCCCTGAGGGCATCCCCGACGACGCGCGCGGCCCTGTACATCGAGGTGGCGGTCATGAGGTTGGTGGTGTCCCTGGCATCCTCGGCGCAGATCTGCTCGTTGAGAATGCTGAGCACCGACTGCGTGACGGCGAGATTGCCGGCCGTCATGATCACCAGCACGCGATCGCCAATGCGCCGCCAGAAATGCAGCTTGCGGTATTGCGAAACGTTGTCGACGCCGGCATTCGTGCGCGTGTCCGCGGCGAAGACGATGCCGCGATTGAGGCGCAACGCCACGGCATAGGTCATGTGCGAAGGCTCCCGGTCGTTGCGGTCATTGCTGGGCGCTGTCCTGGGCCACCTTGACCGCCACCTCGAGGCTTTCCCCGGCGCCACCGCGGCGCGAGCCTCGGATGGGAGCGGCATAGCGCGCATCGAGCGCTGCCGCCAGCCTGACGTAATGGTCGGTCGGGCAGATGACATTCGCGACATCGAAACCGAGCCAGCCGAGCCCCTCCACCCAGGCCTCGGCCCAGGCATGGTGGGCAGGCTCCGCCGATCCATCGCCGGTCAGCAGATAGCCGGTGACGTAGCGCGCCGGGATGCCCGCCGCCCGCGCCGCCGAAATGAAGATGTGCGCATGATCCTGGCAGACGCCCTGGCCAGACGCCAGCGCCTCGGCCGCCGTGGTCTCGGCTGAGGTCACTCCCGTCAGATAGCGCACGCGGGCATGGATGGCATGCATGAGGTCGTGCAGCCAGGGAATGCGCTCCTTCTCGGTGCTCTGAGCCCCGAGCTCCAGGATGGCCGCGTTCGCCTGCGTCAGGCTTGTCGACTTCTGGTAGATGCGCAGCGGGATGTCGACTGCGAGACCGCCGACGACGCCGTGCCGGTCCTCGACCTCGACCACCCCGGCGGCGACGATCTCGATCTCGCTGTGCGGCCGGGTGCACGTCATCAGGTGCATGATGTTCCCGAAGCCGTCGACCAGAGGCGTCAACTCAGATGCCGGCCGGCTTTCGATGCGCCACGCGTGAACGCGCTGGCCGTCGAAGTCCGAGGGCGTGAGGCGGAGGCTCTGGACGCTGTAGGACGCCTCGCCCTCGTAGCGATAACGCGTGGTGTGCTCGATGGAGATCAGCATGGTGGGCGCGTCTACGGATTGAAGTTGTAGGTTTCGGCGATATCGGATGCGAGCGCGTTGTTGCCGGCGATGAACTCGACCAGGAACTCGTGGAGGCCCGACTGGAAGATCGGCGCCATGTCGGCGGCGCCGAGGTCGGCGAGGATAGCCTCGGCCCGGCCATGACAGGCCGGCATGACGGCGTAGTACGCGCCGAGACCCGCCAAAGCCGCCAGGATCTCGTTGTAGCAGGACCGCAATGAGCGCGGCATCAGCGGATTGAGGATCAGGAAATCGGCGATGTGCCAGGGCTTGAACGTGTCGCGGTAGACCCAGCGATAGCTGCGATGAGCCGACACGGAGCGCAGGATCGCCGCCCATTGCGCGCTGTCGACGCCGCCGCCGACGAACTCGTTCTGCGGCAGCAGTACATAGTATTTCACGTCCAGGATGCGGGCCGTGTTGTCGGCGCGCTCGATGAAGGTGCCGAGCTGGGTGAAGTAGAACGTATCGTTGCGCAGAACCGTATTGAGGAAAGCGCCGCGAAAGAGCGCGGAGCGCTCGCGAATCCAGTCGAACAGCGCCGGCAGCTCGCTCGCCTCGATGCAGCGAGACGCCGTGCTCGAAAAGTCGATCCAGGCGCTGTTGAGGCTCTCCCACATGTCTCGCGTTATGGCGGTGCGCTGCGCACGGGCATTGCTGCGGGCACTGGCGAGGCACGAGTACACGCTCGAGGGATTGTCCTTGTCGAGAAGGAGGTAGTCGACGACCTTTGCCGTCTCCAGAGCGCCGTGGCGGGAGACATAGCCGCTCTCGCAGCCCGAGCTTCTGAGCGTCGAGCGCCACTCGCCCTCGCCCCCGTCGTGCGGCATCAGCACGAGGCGGTGGCCGACCTCGAGCAGGCGCGCCATGTTCTCGGCGCGCTCCATGTAGCGCGCCATCCAGAACAGATCGTTTGCCGTACGCCCGAGCATGGTCCTGCGTGGCTCCTGCCGCTACGTCTATTCCTCGAGAACCCAGGTATCCTTGGTGCCGCCGCCCTGGCTCGAGTTGACCACCAGGGAGCCTTTGCGGAGCGCGACGCGAGTCAGGCCGCCGGGCTCTAGGCGCATGCGGTCGCCGAGCAGAACGAAAGGCCTGAGATCGAGATGACGAGGGGCGATGCCCTGCTCGGTCAGCGTCGGACAGGTCGAGAGCGCCAGCGTCGGCTGGGCGATATAGCGCTCCGGCCGTGCCTTCACTTTCATGCGGAACATCTCGATGTCGTCCTTGGTCGCGGCTGGTCCGACCAGCATGCCGTAGCCGCCC
>JAGRKR010000098.1:0-5798 GCA_020442225.1 Hyphomicrobiaceae bacterium
GCGACGCTCGGCTTCAGCGTCACGGGCAGCGTACCGGCCAATCGGCTGCTGCGGAAATCAGGCCTGCAGCCGGGCGATGCCCTGATCCTGACCAAAGCGCTCGGGACGGGCGTCGTGCTGGCCGGCGACATGCGCGGCAGGACCCGCTCGCCGTGGCTGGATGCGGCTCTGGCCGCGATGCAGGTCTCCCAGAGGCAAGCTGCACGCTGTCTCATCGAGCACGAGGCGTCAGCCATGACAGACGTGACCGGCTTCGGTCTCGCAGCCCACCTTCTCGAGATGCTGCGCGCATCGGGGATGGACGGCGCGCTCGAGCTTGCGCATCTGCCGCACCTGCCGGGCGCTGTCGAATTGCTCGCGCAAGGCATCGAGAGCACGCTGGCGCCGTCGAACGCCGGAAGCGCCGGCGCCAGCCTCGCCAACGGCCACCCGCACGACCCCTCGCGGCTGAGGCTCCTCTACGATCCGCAGACCGCCGGAGGCCTGCTCGCCGGCGTGCCGGCCGGACAAGCCCCGTCTTGTATCGACGCCCTTGTGCGCCTCGGCTATGGGGATGCCGCGATCATTGGCCAGGTCGTCGCCATGAGCGCCGGCGCGCCGTCCCTCAGACTCGCCTGACCCGCCGTACCGGACACGAACGGCCACCGCGATCTTCAACGCTGTCGGGGGAGTCGCTTATCCAAATTGGAAAAGATGTCCGCCCATTTCCCACTCTCGCGACGATTGCGCGCCTTTTGCTGAAAATGAAATTAGCCGCACCAGCGCATCATTTGCCAGATGAGAAACTTCCGCATTTCCGTAAAATCGCAATTTCATTTGTTTCTCTCAGCGCAATTTCCGGGAAATTCCGCGACACGCGCGCGTCTCTCGCTGCCACCACTGAAGACCCCCGGACGGGGCGAGGGAGCTTGCTCCTGTCAGCACGGCGACGGCATGATGGCGATGACGGCGCGCTCGCGCAGTCAGAGGTCGAGACCGGATCTCACCGCGCGCTCGCCGTGCGAGGCCGCAACGTCCAGATCGCGCGCCAAGGTGGCGCGCGCACGTCTCAGGCGGCTCTTCAGCGTACTCGCGCTGCAACCGCACAGGGCCGCCGCCTCGACGCAGGTCAGGCCTTCGATGTAGACGAGGCGGACGGCCTCGCGGGCGGACGGCGACAGCGTCTCGAGCGACTGCACGAGGCCGTGCAGGTCGATTGCTCCGCCTCCGGCCGTCGCAGCTGATTTTGCACTGATTTCCCAGCTTTTCTCGAACTCCAGGCGCACGCGCAGCCGTCGGCGCTCCTGCGCTGCCGAGGTTCGCACGATGGCGTCGAGCCAGGCCTGGAAGCTCGCCTCGTCCCGCAGCGATGCGCGATGCTCCCATGCGCGCAGCAACGTGGCCTGAACCAGATCCTCGGCCGCGAGAGCGCCGCCGCTCAGCCGCCGCGCCTGCGCCGTCAGTCGCGGGATCTCGCGCACGAGCGCAACGTGGAAGGCATGCGACCGCTGGGCTTCCTCGCCGCACTGCTCGCGGGCCGGCATCGCCGGCCGTGCGGGCGGCCGCGACCGAGGCCTGGCGGGCGGCGAAAGGGCAGCGTGTGATTGCAGCATTACCGGACCAATAAAACAGGAATTCGACCTTCAATAAGGTGATAGGATGATAAACCTATATAATTCGTTTCCATCATCGCGCTCATTAGACACACATTATCGCGCCCACATGCACCGCAATTGAACCTCGAAATGAAACCGCCTGTTAGCGTGTGGCGCGATATGGTTCCCGGAGATTCATCGAGTAGAACGGGCAGCCAATGCAATCGACAAGCGTATCTCTCGGCAGCGATGACGGACGACTGACCTGCCACCTCCCGCATCTGCGCCGCTTCGCGCGCGCCATGACCGGCAATCAGCGCAGCGGCGACACGGCCGTGATGGCGACGCTCAATCGGATCTCGCGATGTCCCGGCGAGGTCTGCGGCGATGGTATGGATCTCAAGCTGGCCCTCTATCGCGCGCTCCTGACGACTTGCGGCAGCCTGGCGGGCGACCACATTTCCACGCTCGGAGACCCCGATCCGGTGGACAGCCGGCGGGACGCCCTGTTGCGCCTCGCTCCGCGCACGCGCCAGGCTCTGCTGTTGAGCGCGATCGAAGGCTTCACGGTCGAGGAAGGGGCGGCCATCATCGGCGTGTCGCCGCGGGAGTTCTCGGCTTTCAGTGCGAACGGTTGGCTCGAGATCGCCTCGCAGATGGCCACCGACGTGCTCATCATCGAGGACGAGGTCTTCATCGCCAGGGACCTCGCCGCCATCATGACCTCTCTGGGCCATCGCGTGATCGCGCGCGCCCGCACCCACACCGAGGCCATTGCCGCCCTGCACCGGGAGAAGCCGGGGCTCGTCCTTGCAGATGTACAACTCGCCGACGGCAGCAACGGCATCGAGGCGGCCAACGAGATCATGCTTTCCTGCCCGGTGCCGGTCATCTTCATCACGGCCTTCCCCGAGCGCCTCCTGACGGGCAGCAGGCCGGAGCCGGCGTTTCTCATCGCCAAGCCTTTCAGCGTGGACGAGGTGCGCGCGGTCGTCAGCCAGGTGCTCTTTCTGACGCCGCCGGCACAGCGGGGCCATGACGACGCCCTCGCGCGCGAGCCGGAGCCGATGCACTGATGATGACGCTCCTGCGCGCGCGCAGCCGCGGCAAGCGTCGGCGAGTGGGGCTCGGCACCGACGCCGGCGCCGAGCGTGCCGCTCCTGCGGCAGGCACTCAGAGCGACGATCGGACACGGCGATACGCGCACCTCGCAGCGATCATCTCGACGTCCGCCGACGCCATCATCTCGGCGGACGCCGCGGGGCGCATCCGCTCCTGGAACGCCGCCGCCGAGTCCCTGTTCGGCTATGCCGCCGACGAAATCATCGGGCAGCCGACCAGCATCCTCATCCCCGCTCACCTCGCCCATATCCACAAAGGCGCGGTCGATCTCCTGCGCGCTGGCCGCTCCCGCCGCCGCGAGACGGTCCGTCAGCGCAAGGACGGAGCGTGTGTCGATGTCGCCATGACCGCGACGCCGATATTCGACGCTGTCGGGACATATCTCGGCTATTCGCTGATCCTGCGGGACATCGGTGAGCGCAAGGCGGCGGAGCGGGCGCTCGCCGAGGCGGAAGCCTTCAGCCGCAGCGTTCTCGAGGCGAGCCGCGACGCGATACTCGTGCTGGCGCCCGATGGCCGCCTCGAGTTCCTTAACGAAGCATGCTGCCAGCTCCTGGCGATCGCCAGCCCGACCGGTCGGGTCGGCCGGCTCTGGCAGGAGGTGCTGCCGGCCGCCGCCCATGCCGACTTCGACAGAGCGCTGGAGGAAGCGCGCCAGAAGAGCATCGCCCGCTACACGGCGAGCTATGGCGTCAAACGACGGGCCGCCCGCTGGTACGACGTGCTCATCTCGCCGGTGACGGGCAGCGACGGCTCACTCATCCGTTACGTCGTGCTCGCGCGCGATACGACCGAGGCCAAGGCGCAGCAGGAGCATATCGCGCTGATCATGCGCGAGCTGTGCCATCGCGCCAAGAACCTGCTCGCGGTCATCTCCGCCATGGCGCGCAATACGGCCGCCCAGTCGGCCAGCGTGGCCGACTTCGAGCGCGCTTTCTCGGCGCGCATCCGCAGCCTCTCCTTTTCCCACGACCTGCTGGTGCAGCGCGACTGGACGGGCGCGGGCATCCACCAGCTCGTCAAGGTGCAGCTCGCGCCGTTCGCGAGCGCCGCCGGCGGCAGGCTCGAGTTCGCCGGCCCGTGCGTGATCCTCAAGCCGGAAGCCGGACAGATGCTCGGGTTGGCGCTGCACGAGCTGGCGACCAACGCCTCCAAGTACGGCGCATTCTCGACGACCGCCGGATGCATCTGCGTGACGTGGACGATCGCGGCCGATGCCGACGGCAGGCAGGCGCTCCACCTGCACTGGCAGGAGCGCGGCGGGCCGACGGTGCAACCCGCGACGCGCACGGGCTTCGGCCGCATGGTGATCGAGGAGATGGTCGCCGAAACACTGGGCGGCACAGCCGAACTCGTCATGGCGCCCGAAGGCATCGAGTGGCGGGCTTCAATCCCCGAGATCTACTGGACCCCTTCGACCATGCCGCAGCCGGCCGCGGCCTGACACGCCCCGCCGGACCGCCATCAAACGCTCGCGTCGAGGTCCGCGAGCTCGTCGATCATGCTCTCGACGAGCGACAGCCCCTTGAGCCAGAAGGCCGGCTGCGAGGCATCCAGATCGAAGGGTGCCAGCAGCTCCGAATGATGCTTGCTGCCGCCGGCCTGCAGCATCGCCACGTACTTGGCGACGAAATCCGGATGCGCCTCTTCGTAGCGGGCGTAGAGCGAGTTCACGAGGCAGTCGCCGAAAGCGTAGGCATAGACGTAGAACGGCGAATGGATGAAATGCGGGATGTAGGTCCAGAAGACCTCGTAGCCTTCCTTGAGCTCGACGGCCGGCCCGAGGCTCTCGCGCTGGACGTCGAGCCAGATCTCGCACAGACGCTCGGAGGTCAGCTCACCCTGGCGGCGCTCGGTGTGCACGCGCCGCTCGAACGTGAAGAAGGCGATCTGGCGCACCACCGTGTTGATCATGTCCTCGACCTTCGAAGCCATCAGCGCCCGCCGCTCGCGCGGCTCCTTGGTGCTGGCGAGCAGGCGGCGGAAGGTCAGCATCTCGCCGAAGACGGAGGCCGTCTCGGCCAGCGTCAACGGGGTCGGGGCCATGAGCGGCCCCTGGGCGTTGGCCAGCACCTGATGCACGCCGTGCCCCAGCTCGTGCGCCAAGGTCATGACGTCCCGCGACTTGCCCTGGTAGTTCATGAGAATGTAGGGGTGCGCCGAGGGGACGGTCGGATGCGAGAACGCACCCGGCGCCTTGCCATCGCGGACGGGGGCATCGATCCAGCCGCCGTCGAAGAACCGCCTGGCGATATCGGCGATCTCCGGCGCGAAGTCGCGGTAGGCATCGAGCACGAGGCCCTGGGCTTGATCCCAGCGATAGATCCGCTCGGGCTTGTCGGGGAGCGGGGCGTTGCGGTCCCAGTGCGCGAGACGCTCCATGCCGAGCCATCGCGCCTTCATCGCGTAGTAGCGGTGCGAGATCACCGGGTATTTCTGCCTAACGGCCTCCACGAGGGCATCGACCACGGGCCGCTCGACACGATTGGCGAGATGGCGACTGTCCGCCACGTCCGCGAAGCCGCGCCAGCGATCGGAGATCTCCTTGTCCTTCGCCAGCGTGTTGGTGATCAGCGTGAACAGGCGCAGGTTCTGCTTGAAGACCTTCGCCAACCCGTCGGCCGCGCTCTGGCGACGTGCGCCGACAGGGTCCGACAGGAGATTGAGCGCCGGCTCGAGCGCCAGCTCTTCGTCGCCGACCTTGAAGCGCAGCGCCGTCATGGTCTCGTTGTAGAGACGGGTCCAGGAGGAACGCGCCGTGATGGACTTCTCGAGGAAGATCTTCTCGAGCTGCTCGTCGAGCTGGTGCGGCTTCTCCTTGCGAAGATCCACCAGCCAGGGCCGGTAGTGCGCGAGTTCCGGAACGGCGAACGCCGCCTCCAGCGCCGCATCGTCGATGGCATTGAGCTCGAGCTCGAAGAAGAGCAGGTCGGAGCCGATGCCCGTCAAGCGCTCCTGGATGTCGCCGTAGAGCTTGGCACGCTCGGGATCGGTGGTGTTGGCGGCATAGAGCAGCCCGGCATACGAGGCGAGCCGGCCCATGAGGTCGCTGAGGCTCTCGTAAGCGCGTACCGCATCGGCCAGCGCCCGTCCGTCGGCGGC
>JAGRKR010000098.1:5906-7279 GCA_020442225.1 Hyphomicrobiaceae bacterium
CCATTCGGGCATCGCGCCGAGGGCGTTCGCGGCCGCGACCTGCGCCGACGCATCGGACGCCGGCGCTTGCAGCGCGACATTACCGATGTTCGCCCGTGGAAATCCGATCGCCATATGCGTCATTCCTTGCTTCTCTCGTCGCACTGCCATCTCGTCGTCGCCCGCCCGCCGAACGCGCGACCGACTGGCGCCCGCCGCCACTGCCGGAATCGGCGACGAAGCGCGCGCGAACAGTTTGAGCGCAGCAACTTCGCACATTCAAGCCTTAACGCTGCGCCTCGCCCGAAGCTGCGACGTTGCGACAACGCTCGGCGAAAAAGCACCAATAACGGCCGCCGCGAAACCGCTTGTTTACTAATGTCCGCCATCCTTCGACTGTTGGCGCTCAGTAAGCCAGCAGCTTGTTCCGATCATGTTCAGTGCCGACGGTCGGCGGCGCGTATAGTCGAGTAGAGTATCCCATGGTCAAGCGCGTCCTCGTCGTCGATGACGATCCTGTTCAGCGCCGTATTCTCGAAGAAAGCATCAAACGGTTCGGCTACGAGGCTCGTACGGCCGCGAGCGGCGAGGAAGCTCTGAAGCTTCTCGAGAGCCAGGACGGCAAGACGATCTCGCTGGTGCTGCTGGATCTCGTCATGCCCGGTCTCGACGGCATGGCGCTGCTCACACGCATGCGCTCGAGCGCCGAAGCTCCCCCGATCGTCGTCCAGACCGCGCACGGCTCCATCGAGGCCGCCATCGGCGCCATGCGCGCAGGCGCCACGGACTTCGTCGTGAAGCCGGTGAGCCCCGAGCGTCTCGAGGTCACGATCAAGAACGCGCTCAAGATCGAGGCGCTCGCCGTCGAGATCACGCGCATCAAGAAGCGCTCGGAGGGCACGCTCACCTTCGACGACCTCATCATCCGCGGCGAATCCATGCAGCGCGTCATTGCGCTCGGCAAACGCGCGGCGGTCTCCAACATTCCCGTGCTGATCGAAGGCGAATCCGGCGTCGGCAAGGAGCTGATCGCACGCGCCATCCAGGGCGAGAGCGAGCGTGCCGGCAGGCCGTTCGTGACGGTGAACTGCGGCGCCATCCCCGAGAACCTGGTGGAATCGGTGCTGTTCGGCCACGAGAGAGGCGCCTTCACCGGCGCCGTCGAGCGCCGCATCGGCAAGTTCCAGGAGGCGGACGGCGGCACGCTCTTCCTCGACGAGGTCGGCGAGCTTCCGCTCGACGCCCAAGTCAAGCTTCTGCGCGCCCTGCAGGAAGGCGAGATCGATCCCGTCGGCGCCAAACGCCCGGTCAAGGTCAATTTCCGGCTGATCTCCGCCACCAACCGCGACATGATCCAGCTGGTGCGCGAGGGCAAGTTCCGCGAGGACCTCTAC
>JAGRKR010000761.1 GCA_020442225.1 Hyphomicrobiaceae bacterium
GTCGGCTCGATCGGCGTCATCTCGGCGGGATTCGGCTTCGACAAGGCCATCGAACGCCTCGGCATCGAGCGGCGCATGTACACGTCCGGCCGCAGCAAAGGTGCGCTCGATCCCTTCCAGCCGGAGCGCGCAGAGGATATCGCGCGGCTGCGCGGCATCCAGGACGACGTCCATGCCGGCTTTATCGCGCTCGTGAAGGAGCGCCGCGGCGCGCGGCTGCTCGGCAACGAGGAGGAATTGTTCTCGGGCGCCTTCTGGACCGGCCGGCAGGGCATGACGCTCGGCCTGGTCGACGGCATCGCCGATCTCAAGAGCAAGATGCAGGAGATGTTCGGCAAGGATGTGAAATTGCGGGTCGTGCCTCTCGGCGGCGGCGGCCTCATGGGCAGGTTGCGCCGGCTGCCCGGCATCGGCGCCGGCGCGGCGGGCCAGGGGCAGCCCACGCTCGCCGAGGACGTCGTCTCCACGCTCGAGGCGCGCGCACTTTGGGCTCGCTTCGGTCTATAATCGCCCGTCGAAGGAGGAGCCCATGCCTCAAATCCTGGTTCTGGTCGTCGTCGGTGCGGGCCTTTATGCGGGTTATCGCTGGCTCAGCAAGGAAGCGCGTCGCGCCTCGGAGACCGTCAAGCGGGCTCAGGAGGAGTTGAGCCGGCGCGCGGCAGGCACTCCCGAAGAGAAGGATCTCGGCGCGCTCGAGCGCGATCCGGCGACCGGTGTCTACAGACCTCGCAAGACGGAAACCTGAGCCGCCCGACCGGTCGCCCTGCGCGCGCCCCGACAGCCGAAACGACACCGGCCCGCAGAGCGCAAGGCTCGTGCGGGCCGGTGCAGAATCTAAGCTTTCCGAACGCGTGCGCTGGCGCGGCTCAGAGCTCGCCCATCAGCGCCTCCGCGCTGGACTTCTCGGCCTTTCCTGGGGCCTCGTCGACGTTCAGGGACTTGACGACACCGTCATCGACGATCATCGCGTAGCGCCGCGAGCGAACACCGAGCCCGCCACCGCTGAGATCGACATCGAGACCGATCGCCTTGGCGAAGGCCGCACTCCCGTCCGCCAGCATGAGCACCTTGCCCTCGGCGCCCGTGTCCTTCGCCCACTGGCTCAGAACGAAGATGTCGTTGACGGCCGTGCAGGCGATCGTGTCGATGCCGCGCTGCTTCAACTCGTCGTGATTGTTGACGAAACCCGGCATGTGCGTGCGGTGGCAGGTCGGCGTGTAGGCGCCGGGCACGGCGAAAAGCGCCACCTTCTTGCCGCCGAAGACCTCGTCCGTCGTCTTCTCCTTCGGTCCTTCCGGGGTCATGACCTTGAATGTGGCGGCTGGAAGTCGGCTACCGACAGCGATCGTCATCACAGTCTCCTCTCGGGCAGGAAGCAATGGGGGAAGGGCGGGCACCCGTGCGCTTGGCCCGGGCGGGGCAACATAGCCGGTCTCGCTGGTCCGGCCAAGCACCTCTGCGGCGTTGCGCGCCGTCAGCGAGTCACTTCGCGATGACCCAGACCGACTCCGACGCTCCGGACTTCGCCACGAGCGTGACCGTCAGCGACTTGCCCTTGAGCTCGGCGGCCTCGTCCTTGCTGAGATCGACAGCGAAACGCACGCGCTTGCCCGTGGTGTCACCGACCTTGGACGGCATCGGCACGTACGTCGTGCCAGGCCCCTCGACGAAGAGATCGGCGCCGTCGACCCCACCGGGGAACTCCGCGGTGAACTCGAGTCGCGTCTTGTCACCGTCCACCTTGAGATCGGCGTTGAGGAGGCGAGGATCACTCGGGCCGAGAGTCTTGCCGCGCTTCGGAACGCGGGCGAACGCCTCGGCGATGAGAGCGCCCTCGCCGGCGGCGCCGGGCTTGCGCGGGATGTCCAGATCAAGCTTGGCGAAGACGGGAATGCAGATCTTTTCGCAGACGCCGATCTCGAGCTTCACGGAGAGGTGGAGGGGATCGCTGCCCTCGCCGGCCGCGACGATCTCCACCGGAAACAGCACGGCGTCCTTGTAGACGACGGCTTGACCGGCAGGGTCCACAAGGCGCACCGGGGCGGGATAGCGAACGGTCGCGGTGCTGATCTTGCGTGAGGCGGAGAAGTCGAAATTCGGCGGCACGCCCGTGTCCCCGGGCATGCGCCAATAGGTCTTCCAGCCTCGTTCGAGCTCGAGCTCGATACCGGCCATAAGGCGTTTCGCCCCGCTTGCATCCGCCACCTCGCCGGCAACGAGCCGCGCCCGGAACTTGTTGCCCTCGATCCAGGGCGACGATGCCGCTTCGGCAGGGCCGGAGACTGCGGCGAGCATGCCGGCGAGCGCGATCGCCAGCCAAGGTGCGCAGGGCAGAGGGATGGATCGTGACATGACGGCTGCTTTCCCAACGACCTTCGCCGCGAACAGGATCACTTGGCGTCCCGGCGGTGAATGGCCAGATATATAGGCACGCACGATAGCAAGTAACAGGGAAGTGCCCGCTTGAGGCAAGTCACACTCTCTCGATGGGACCCTCCGCCCGCACCCCGGCAACGTGCCCGCCGGACGCTTCACAGCCACTCCCCAAGAAGGCTACACTTCCAGACATGAGCAAGTCGCCGCGCCTGATCCAGAAAGACACCGGCAGCTTCCTTGAAGGACAGCTGCTGATCGCCATGCCCGGCATGCCAGACCCTCGCTTCGCGCGAGCCGTCATCTACATGTGCGCCCACTCGCCCGACGGCGCCATGGGTCTCATTCTCAACCAGATGGCCAAGGATATCAGCTTCACCGACCTGCTCCGCCAACTGGCCATCCTCGACGACGAGGGCGACGGCGCCTTGCCGGGGGCCATGGCGAGCATTCCCGTTCATATCGGCGGGCCGGTCGATTCCCGTCGCGGCTTCGTGCTCCACTCGAGCGATTATCACGCCGAGGACGCCACGATGAGCATCGACGAGCATGTCAGCCTGACGCATACGCTCGACATCCTGCGTGCGATCGCCACGGGGACGGGTCCCCTCAAGGCTCTGCTCGCGCTCGGCTACTCCGGCTGGAGCCCGGGCCAGCTCGAAAGCGAGATTCAAGGGAACGGCTGGTTGCATTGCCCCGCCGACCTCGACATCGTGTTCGATCCGGACCCGGAGACCAAGTACGCCAAGGCCCTGGCGCGTCTCGGCATCGATCCATCGTTCCTCGTCAGTGACGCCGGGCACGCCTGAGGCGCCGGCCGTGCGGCCGTGACACGAAACCCAGGCCTTTTGGCTGCGCCCTCGAGGCTCCGCGACCTGGCACCGGCGATGCGGCGCGTCGTCCCTTACGTTCCCGCTCGCCGGGATCTCTGGCTCGCCCCCGGTGGCAGACTCGGCTGGGGCACGACCGGCTGTTGCGGAAGCTGTGGTTGCGGCGCGGCCTGCTGCTGCGGCGCGCGGGCCTCTGCGGCCGGCGGCGGTGCCACCGGCTCCCCCCCTCTCGCCTCGACGGAGTTCGCAACGGCGCCCATGCCGCTCAAGGTCGATGGCTCCGGCTCCGCCGGCAATGTCGGGGCTGGTGGCGAGGCGTCTTGGTGGCGAGCCGCACGGGCCTCAGTCGCCTCGGCGGACGCCGGCCGCGG
>JAGRKR010000762.1 GCA_020442225.1 Hyphomicrobiaceae bacterium
GGCCTCGAAATAGGCGTCGGTGTAGGTCATGCCGACCCCGACGAACGGCAGCGCCGCAAAGGCCGTCATCACGACCCACACCAGGGTCGTCAGCAGAAAGCCTTCCTTGAGCCCGAGCCGCACGGGCTTGTCCGTATACGTGACGAAGAGCAGGAGGCCGCCGACGAAGAACGTGGCCACGGAAGCGCCCAGGAAGGCGCGCCAATGGGGGACGCGATCGGCGATATCGACCACCGCCGGCAACAGCATCGAGGCCGCGAGCATGCAGAGCAGCAGCCCAAGCACGAACAGGATCGGCCGTACCTGAACCAAGTCTGCCCCCTGGACACTTCGCCGCGCTCCGCGCCGGACCGCGGACCTGCCAATCGCAGGCCACTGCACTCGATCGCCCAAGCAATTGCCCGCAGTCTCAAGAGGATTGGTTAACGGCAGGTCAAGAGTGCCGGCGCGCTGGCCTGCCAGTGACATACCACCTTGATCCGGCGCAACGACAAAAAGCCATGCTAGTCTGCATGTTGACCAGAGCGCGCCGCCCCCGGCGCCCGGAGGTTGTAATGGATACCAAGGTCGATCGTCAGTCGGCCCAGGACGTCAAGAGCGTGCTCGCCAGCGGCGCACCCCAGGCTCAGCGTACGTTCCTAGACCGCCACCGAAGGCCTCTCTTGATCGCAGGCGGTCTGCTAATGGCCCTCCTGCTCGTCTGGTGGATGTCGGGACCGCGCAACTCCATCCGCTATGTGACGGAGGCGGCGGCGAAGGGCAGCTTCACCATCATCGTGACGGCCACGGGAAGCGTGCAGCCGATCACCAAGGTCGATGTCTCCAGCGAGCTGTCGGGGACCATTCGAGAGGTTCTCGTGGACTTCAACAGCCAGGTGGTCGTCGGCCAGGTCCTGGCGCTGCTCGATACTGACAAGCTCAAGGCGACCGTCGAGAGTTCGCGCGCCAGGCTCGCCGCGGCCAAGGCCCGCGTCATCGATGCACAGGCGACCGTGCGGGAGAAGGAAAGGGCCTACGTGCGCAAGCGCGATCTGGCGCAGAAGCAGTTCTCCTCCACGCAGGATCTCGACCTCGCCAAGGCCGCCTACGATCGCTCCATCGCGGCCCTGGCGAGCACCAAGGCGGATGTCGCCGTGGCGGAGGCCGAGCTGCGGCTGAACGAGACCAATCTCGCCAAGGCCCGTATCGTCTCGCCGATCAAGGGCATCGTGCTGAAGCGCAACGTCGATCCGGGTCAGACGGTGGCGTCGTCGCTGCAGGCGCCGGTTCTCTTCACGATTGCCGAGGACCTCACCAAGATGGAGGTGCAGGTCGACGTCGACGAGGCCGACGTCGGCAAGGTCAAGGTCGGCGATCCCGCCACGTTCACCGTCGATGCCTATCCCGAACGCAAGTTCCCTGCCCGCATTCGTGATCTGCGCTATGCCTCGGAGACCGTGCAGGGCGTCGTCACATACAAGGCCGTGCTGTCCGTCGACAATGCCGAGTTGCTCCTGCGGCCGGGCATGACGGCGACCGCCGAGATCCGCGTGCGCGAGGTGAAGGATGCTCTTCTCGTGCCGAACACGGCCTTGCGCTTCGTCCTCCCGAACCAATCGAACAAGCGGTCTTCCGGCGGGCTCCTGCGCCGCATCCTGCCGGGGCCGCCGCGCTTTCGCCCCGCCACGAAGCAGGACGACAAGGGCGTGACGCGGCGTCTCTATGTGCTCCGCGACGGTGAGCCCACCCCTGTCTCGGTGCAGATCGGCGCGAGCGACGGCCGTCGCACCGAGATTGCCTCGGGTGGGCTCAAGGCCGGTGACCTGGTTGTCGTCGATACGACCACCAGCAAGACGAACTGAGCGCCGATGCAGGATTCGACGAACCCGCGCGCCGATGCCGAGCAGCCCGCGATCATCGAGCTGCGGGGCATCACCAAGTCCTACGGCAGCGGCGCCGCCACCGTGCATGCGCTCGCCGGCGTCGACCTCCTGATCCGGCGCGGCGAGTTCGTGGCCATCATGGGTCCTTCGGGCTCGGGCAAGTCGACGGCCATGAACATCATCGGCTGCCTCGACACGCCGACCTCCGGCTCCTACCTCTTCCAGGGAACAGAGGTCGGCTACCTTACGCGCGCCCAGCGCGCACTGCTGCGGCGCCACTTCATCGGCTTCGTGTTTCAGGGCTTCAACCTGCTGCCCCGCACGACCGCCGTCGAGAATGTCGAGCTGCCGCTCGTCTACCGGGGCATGCCGAGCGGAGAGCGACGGGGTCTGGCGATGAACGCGCTGGCGCGTGTCGGTCTCGGCGGCCGGGAGCATCACACCTCGGCGGAGCTCTCCGGCGGCCAGCAGCAGCGCGTCGCCATCGCACGGGCGATCGTCACCGACCCGAGCGTGCTGCTCGCCGACGAGCCGACCGGCAACCTCGACACGCGAACCAGTCTGGAGATCATGGACCTCGTGACGAGCCTCAATCGAGACCAGGGCATCACGGTCGTGATGGTCACGCACGAGACCGACATCGCCGCCTACGCGCGCCGCATGGTGCGGTTCGTCGATGGCCGCATCGAGTCCGACACGCTC
>JAGRKR010000099.1 GCA_020442225.1 Hyphomicrobiaceae bacterium
AGCTGGAACGGATGCTTGCCGACCGGCAGCTCCTTGTCGTGCGTCGGCCCGGCAATCGGACGGTTGATGCTGGCGAACCTGCCGCCGCTCTCCATGTCCCATTTCCAGACCTTCGGCGGCGTGTAGTCGGCGGATTGGCTCATGATCTCATGGGTCCATTTCGTTTGCTTCGAACACGTGGGTCGAAACAGCCTAGCACCCCGCCATGGCCGCGAGATAGCGCTGCGCGTCCGGGATTGCCCTCGGCGTTTCGCATGCGCCGGCAAACACCTGTGACAGTTGATCGACAGGCGGAGCAGGAGCGAATTCTCTCGTCTTGCAGGGAAACTTGTCTTCTGTAACATGATTGTCCGCTAGCGTATCGCCTGGTGCCTCGGCGTGGTCGCGCCCGGACTCTGGCGTGCGCAAGCGACATTCACCTGCCTCAATACAGCGCAATCTCGCGCAACGGATCGGACATTCCAACGGACAACAACGAGCCGGTGGCTTTGGCACGTCGCGATCTGCATGACGCGACTGTGCCTTATCCCTGAGGAGACAAACGAGGAAGCCAATGAAGCATAGGATGCCCCTGAAAATCGGCCTCATTGCCGCTGCAGCCGCCGCGATGACGTCCGTCGTACTACCCGGGAGCGCGGTTGCCGCCGACCGAGCCACTCTGATCTGCCGTCTGCCCGGGCTCGTCCACGATACGCAGCCTGCAGCTTCAATGAGTTGCGGTGGAGCTATGTCGCAAGACTGCAAGCGCCGCTTCGAACAAGCAATGATGCAGAAGTATCGCCGTTCCGATTGGTACAGCGCCGCCAAGGAGATCTGCGCCAAACTCCCGCAAAGGAAGGGCGCCTATTGGTACCCGCACGAGATCCGCGTGCGCTGACGGAGTAGGCGGCCGGCAACAGATCGAGGCTGGCCGCCTTCGCTCCGACCAATCAGTTGAGCTTGTAGCTCACGGCGGCGCGCACGACGGTCGAACGAGCATCCAGATCGCAAGCCGGGTTCGTGTCGTATCTGTTGCAGCTTCCGTCGGGGATCTCGGACGTGAACTGGTAGTGCAGCACCTCGCCCCGCACCAGCCAGTGGCGGCTCGCTGCCCACTCGACGCCGCCGCCGATGACCCACCCTTTCCAGCGCTTGCCATATTTCTCGGACAGTCCCATCGCCTTGATTTTCGCATCGTCGATGGCGAAGGCGTACCCGCCCGTGACGAACGGCAGGAACGGCCCGAAGGCGTATCCGAGGCGCGCACGCACCGTCGCCATGCTCGGACCCTCCACCTCGAAGGCTATGCCCCCACGTGTTCCGCTCCACGACATGTCAGAGAGCGTGACATCCGCCTCGATACCGAGGACCAGCTGCTGGATCTGCCAGTTGTAGCCGACGTGCAGGCCGCCCAGAGCTCCGCTCAAGTCGGGGAGATCTCTGCCGTCTTCGCGTATCTCACGATCGGGAATGAGGTCGGTCCAGCCGTAGCCGACATGCCCGCCAAGATAGAGCCCGCTCCACATCGGCTGCCCCTGCGACTGGGCCAGCGCACTTGGCGCAGGCGACGCCAAGCCCAGTGCTACGGCCAAGCCGAGACAGCATAGTGTCCGAATTTTCATGGCGAGCCCCCGCGCGCAGATACGTCCGTACCAGAAGGATTTCCGATTTGTGACACTCGCTCCGAACGCTGTCAATCTGATGGGAGAGCAAAGCCACGACAGGATCGCTCCACGCGCGAGCGAGCGTTGCAAAACCGTCACGCCCACTTGCATGCCTTGTTCAGACCCGACATCATCCGACGTAAGATACGGGGTGAAGTCGAGAACTCCAGGGGGGAACTCATGCGACGCGTGTTGGCGTTTGCCGCACTTCTTTCTGCTGCTCTGCTGGCGGCGATCGTGCTGGTGCCGACGGCGGCAGACGCCCGTTCGCCCTTCTTCTCCACCATGGCGGAGGGCCGGGCGGCCTATGCGCGGCGTGACCTCGACGCCGCTGAGCGGATCTTCCAGCGGGCGCTCAGGGAGGCCGAGACCGACCGCCAGAGGGCACGCGCCCACTATTCGCTCGGCGTCGTCTACCAGCACGCGAAGAAGCCCGCGCTGGCGCGGCTCCACGCCGAGCGGGCACTCCGCCTGCGGCCCGGCTGGGAGGACCCCAGGACGCTGCTCGCCGAGCTGGAGGGCGCCGAGCGCCGCCCGCCGCCCGGCTCCCGCAGCACACCCATGCAACGCCGAACACCCGAGAACGGGCGTAGCAAGACTGGCGCGGCGGCCGCGTGCAGCGCACCGCCGTCCCGCCGGCCGGCCTGGTGCGGGGCGCCGACCGAGGCGTGGATCGCCCAGATCCTCGACGGCGCACCCCGGCAGCCTCACTGGCACGGCTACGGCATTCAGCGTAGCGGCTCGAGTTGGCCGATGGTGATCGAATTCAAGGGACGCAACGCCACCGTCCGCTACCCCTCGCTGGGGTGCAGCGGCCGCTGGGTCCGCACCGCCACGGGCCGCTCGTCGATCACCTTCGTCGAGAAGATCGACCAGGGCCGCGGCCGCTGCGTCGACAACGGCCGCATCGTGCTGGTCCTTCAGAAATCGGGAAACCTGGCCTTCAACTATTTCATGCGCGGCAGCGGGCAGCCCAGCGCGCGCGCAGCCGTGCTGCCCGGCACCTATCTGGAGCGCAACCAGCGCAGGCTCGCCAGCATGACCCGCGCGCTCCCGGCCTGGTCGGAGCCGCGCGACGGCACGCTGGAGACGCGGACCGCCGAGCCTCCTCCGGCACGCAAGCCGGGCGAGCGCCAGGCCCGTCCGCGCGATGCGGCGCCGGAGCCGAAGGGGCGGCCTATGGTCGCCGATGCGAAGGGGCGAATCCTGAGCACCCCCTTTAGGCATAAAGCCGTCTGGGGCGACGTCGACGTACCGGGATGCCGCGTGAAGCTGCCTAGCGGACTGACTGAAGACCCGACCATCCTGAAGCGACCGATAAAGAGGTCAGACATCGTCAAGGTGATCGTACGCTCCGACTGTCGCAAGACCATGCACGGCTTGCCGAGCGACGCGCCAAAGGGTCCATTTCTCGCCAAGGAGAAGCTGACTGTCTATCAACTCTCGAGAGCCTATACGGTTGCCCTCTATCCCAACTACAAGACCATTTGTCTGGCGATGTGGGGCGACTACAAGGACGGCGCTTACGACGGCCCCGTCGCCATGACCGTCCAGTTCTCCAAATCGGAAACGTTCAAGTGTGACATCTCCGGCTCGGAGGCCGAAACCGCGGCGTTCTTCCGCAAGATGCCGAAGTCGCATCACAGCAGGAAGGGCTATGTGCAGGTCTTTGCGCGAGATGGAAGGCTCTTCTTCGACCAGCAGGCGCTTGCGAACGCCTCGGGCCAGACCGGAGCGCTGGCAAAGCTGTTGAGCTTATCCGTGCGTTTCCGGACACCGGCCGGCAAGAGCGTCGAGCGCGGGCAGTTGACGCCCCTCATCCGCGCCTCCGGCGCGCGGACCGATTTCCATATGCGCTACGCGCTAGCTCCTCTCGCCGGAAAGATCGCGGAGCTCAAGGCGGACAAGTATCGTGTGACGATCGGCGTGGAAATCGATCTGACGATCAGAGGCGTTTCCATGGGCATGGAAACGACCTCGACCCGCAAACTCAGCAAGGACGTGACGGTCGACTTGCTCAAGACCAAGGGCTATCAGGCCGAAGGCGAGGCCCTCATTGCCTCGGTCGCCACATCGACCAGCGGGGTCGTCCTGGGCATGCGCGTATCGACCGACGTCGTGGGCGCCAAGGAAACCGTCCACATCAAGAGCGTGGAGGTGGTGAAATGACTGCGCGCGCCATCCAGGGAGGCATCGTCGCGGCCGTCCTCATCATCGCCGCCAGCGTTACACCCGCCCTATCCCAATCCATCACCATCGAGGGCAAGGACAGCATCATGGGCGGGATCCAGAAGTCCAAGGAGCGCATGGATGAAGTGCGCCGCCGCGAGGCTGAGCAATTGGAGCGGCGGATGGAGGCCTACCGCCGCGAGGAGGACACGAAGCGGCGCACGGGCACGATCAAGTTCATCTGCACCGTGAAGTGCTCGGGGCAATTCGGCGCCAGTCGCGGCCGGCCGACCAAGATCACCACCTATTCCTCGGACAACTACCAGGCGAGCAAGAGCGTCGAGGGGCAGGCGAAGGCCTATTGCAGCGGCATGCCTTTCTACAATCCAAAATCGACGCTGTTCACGCCGCACGCGCGGGCCGGCGCCTTTGTCTCGTGCGAACGCGGCTGAGGGACGAGCCGCGGGGCGGTCAGCGTCCCCCGCCGCTCAGCCGGTGAACCGCGCCACCACGGCCAGGAGCTGACGGCCGTACTTGGCGATCTTCGCCTCGCCCAGACCGTTGACGAGCTTCAGGTGCTCGAGCGTCTGCGGCTTCAGGTGTACGACGTCGGCGAGCGTGCGGTCGTGACAGACGACGTAGGGCGGCACGTTGCCTTCCGCGGCCAGCTCGGCGCGCAAGGCCCTAAGCGCCGCCCAGAACGGCTGGTCCGTCTCGGCGATGAGGATGCCCGGTCGCGCGCCCTTGCCCGCGCCGCGCCCGCTCCTGCGGCCCTTCTCGGCCTTCGGCAGCTTCACGCGCCGGCGAACGCGGAACGCCTCCTCGCCTCTGAGCAGCGGCACGGCGCTTTCGGTAAGCTGCAGCGTGTTCCACTGCGTGATGTCAACGACGAGATATCCACGGGCCACGAGTTGGCGGAACACGTCGCGCCACTCGCCGTCCGTCAGGTCCTTGCCGATGCCATAGACGCTGAGGCGGTCGTGAGAGTTGCGGGCGATGCGCTCGTCGTCCTTGCCACGCAGCACGTCGATGACATAACCCGCGCCGTAGCGCTGGCCCGTACGGTAGACGGCTGAGAGGGCCTTCCGCGCCGCCTCCGTGCCATCCGTCGTCTCCGGCGGCTCCAGGCAGTTGTCGCAGTTGCCGCAAGGCTCGCTCAGCCTCTCCGAGAAGTAAGCGAGCAGAGCCCGGCGGCGGCACTCGGTCATCTCGCAGATGCCGATGAGCGCGTCGAGCTTCTGGCGCTCCACGCGCTTGCGCTCCTCGCTCGCCTCCGACTGGGCGATGAACTGGTTGAGCGTGATCACATCCTCGAGGCCATAGGCCATCCAGGCGTCCGCCGGCTCGCCGTCGCGCCCGGCGCGGCCAGTCTCCTGATAGTAGGCCTCGACCGACTTCGGCAGCGAGAGATGCGCGACGAAGCGCACGTCCGGCTTGTCGATGCCCATACCGAAGGCGATCGTCGCCACGATGACGATGCCGTCCTCGCGCAAGAACCGCTCCTGTACGGCACGGCGCGTGTCGGCGGGCAGGCCGGCATGATAGGCGAGCGCCGTGCGGCCCTTGGAGGTGAGCCACGCCGCCACCTCCTCGACCTTCTTGCGCGACAGGCAATAGACGATGCCGGCGTCGGACGGATGCTCGCCTTCGAGGAAGCGCCAGAGCCGCTCGCGCGCGGAGCCGCCGTCGGAAATCATGTAGCGGATGTTCGGCCGGTCGAAGGAAGCGACGAAGCGCGCAGGATCGCGCAAGCGCAGCTCCGCCACGATCTCCTCACGCGTGGCGGCATCCGCCGTCGCCGTCAGCGCGATGCGCGGCACGGAAGGAAAGCGCTCGCCGAGCTGGGCGAGCTGGCGGTATTCCGGCCGGAAATCGTGCCCCCATTGCGACACGCAGTGCGCCTCGTCGATGGCGAAAAGCGCGAGATGAGCGCTGTCGAGCGTGGCCAGCATACGATCGGTCAACAGCCGCTCCGGCGCCACGTAGAGCAGGTCGAGCCGGTCCTCGACGAGATCACGCTCGACATCGGCGGCCTGGCGCCAGTCGAGCGTCGAGTTGAGAAATGCCGCGCGCACCCCGACCTCGCGCAGCGCGCCCACCTGATCCTGCATCAGCGCGANNCGCGATCAGCGGCGAGACGACGATGGCGCAACCCGCACGCACCAGCGCGGGGATCTGATAGCAGAGCGACTTGCCGCCGCCGGTCGGCATCAGAGCCAGAACGTCGCGCCCCGCTATGACACTGGTGACGATCTCGGCCTGATGCGAGCGGAAGGCCGAATACCCCCACACGCGCGCCAGCACCGCCTCGGCCTCAGCCAAGGCAGGCGTCGCCCTGCCCGATGATTTCGGCTCGACTGCCGGCATCCGCTGTCGTCCCCCGTCCGTGCGCCCGCACCCTAATCCGATTCGAGACCGCCGAACCGCCCGGGCGAGGCCCCGACACTGCCCTGTCCTCACCATATCCCGGACAGACGCTTGACGTCCGACGCCGGAAGGATAGGCTGTTTCCCGTCGAATTGGCACGGCCCCACTGCACAATTCCCCTCCCCGGATGGGAAGTCTGCGGGCAGAGTCCAGCCGTGGGCCAAGTCCGGCTCCAACAAGGGAACACGACAATGAAAAAGCTTCTGATTGCCGGCGCTGTGGTGGCGCTGTGCACGGGGTTGAGTGTCGGCACCGCTTCAGCCGCGCCGAGCAGCAGCGTGCAGCGCGCTCTGGTCGGACAGGGCGCCGAGTTGAGCCCGGTTCTGCAGGTTCGCCGCTGGTGCAAGCGCCGCTGCTGGCGCACCCGTCGCGGCATTCGGTGCGTCCGTCGTTGCTGGCGCCGCTGGTAGGCCGGACGACGCATAGAGCGACATCGACGGCCTCATCCGCAGCACGGGTGAGGCCGTCGTCATGAAGGCCCCCAGCGCGCGAGATCGGGCCTCGCCGATCGATCGGCGTGACAGCGCGAACGGAGTGGGACGATGCAGGATATCACCGGGACATGGCGTCTCGTGCGCGCCACCGCCGTCACCAGCGACGGCCGCCCTCTCCCGCCCCCCTACGGCGGCGACAAGGCGATGGGCACCGTCACACTCAGGAGCGACGGACGCATGGCCGCCGTGCTGTGTGACGGACGCAGCACGATCCCAGCCGGAGAGACGCGCGAGTACAGCTCCTATTGCGGCGCCTACACCTGCGACGGCAAGCGCCTCGTGACGCGCGTCGACGCCGCCGCCGATGCCGAGCGGCTCGGCACCGATCAGGTCCGGGACGTGCGCTTCGAGGGCGCCATCATGGTGCTGCGGCCACCGCCGCGCGCCTACCGTAACGGCACGATCGAGCATCGGGAGCTGTACTGGGAGCGGATTTCTCCCTAGACGGCACCGGCGGCCTGCAGGCCGTGCGCCTCATAGATGCGGCCCACCTCCCGGCCGACCAGATACGCCGCGAACCCCTCGCCGAAGTCACCGGCCGGTGCGACGCACGCCACGGCGTATGTCGTCACCGGACCGGCCGTGGCGGGGATCATCTCGAACAGCTCCGGAAAGACGCGCGCATAGCGTAGCGCCAGGTGCGTATAGACGAGGCTGGCATCCGCCCGCCCCTCCGCCAGGATCTCGGGGATCTCACGGTGGTGGATGAGGCGCGACTTCACGACCTGTCCGCTTTCGAGATGGCGCATGAGCTGATCGGATGTCGAGACCTGCGGCGAGGCCTTGAGCGCATCCCTGATCGCCTCGGCGTAGACGGTGAACGAGGCCGTCTCGGTGACCGGGTTCGAGAGAGCGAGCCGAACGTCGGGACGCAGCAGATCCTCGAGCGTGCGCACGCCAAGGGGATTGCCCTTCCGCACGAGGATAGCGGTGCCACGGCTCGCCGCGAAGACCCGGGGCGGCCCGATCAGTCCGTCGCTGTGGAGGCGACCCAGCACCTCGCGCGGCGAAATGAAAACGTGCGGCCGCAGGCTCAGCGTCAGATGCCCGAGGCTCAGGCGGCCCGATGCCAACGCCGCGATCAGAATGCGCGGCGGCGTCGTCAGATAGAGCACGTCGCCGATGTCGGGATGCGCTGCCGCAAAGGCGCGGATTGTCTCGGCGAGGGCCATATGGTGATTGCCGTCGGAGAAGACCACGAGACGCGCACGCGCAGGATCGCCGTGGATATCGAGCACGATGTTCGAGCACGGCGCAACCAACCGGCACGCTGGCTCGGCCGCCTCTGCCGCCTCGCGCGGCCACGGCAGGTCCGCGCGCGCACGGCCGGCGCGCTCTCCCGTCATAACCCCTCACTTTCGCATCGGCTGCGCAAGCGCGCGGGATCGACGATGTGCAGGTGGCGCGAGACGGGCCGGATCAAGCCATCGCGGTGAAGGCGGGCGAGCAGCGTCGTCGCGGTCTGTCGCGTGGTGCCGACGAGATGCGCCACGTCGGTGCGGGTCAGGTCGATATTCACGCAGATCTCGTCCGAGACGCGCACGAGAGCGCAGGGCGGCGGCAGGGAGCCAGCCGAGAAGCGCAGGAGCAGGCGCGTGAGGCGCGTCTCGACATCATCGGCAGCGATATCGACGAGCGCCGAGCCAAGAGTCCTGATGCGGGCCGAGAGAATGCCGATGGCGCGAAGGGCCGCCTGGGGATGCTTGGCGAGAAACGCCAGGAAATCGTCCTGCTCGAGGACCAGCAGCTCCGTTGCGGTATTGGCTTCGGCCGAGATTTCGCGCACCGAGCCGCGGATGCTCTCGGCGACGCCGAAAATCTCGCCGGGAAAGCTGAACCAGAGGATGATCTCCCGGCCACCCGGCGTGAGCTGATAGAGCTTGATGCAGCCACTCGCGACGATGTAGATCGCGCCGGACCGATCCCCCGCGGCGAAGACGTGTCGCCGCCGGGCCAGACGCACCCGGCTCGCCCGATGCAGGAGATCCTCGAGCTCGCTGACCGAGAGACTCGACAGGAAATCCGCGTGCGCTGTCTTCCAAGCCTCGTCCATCGACACGCTCCATGGCGCTCGAGTACGGCCGATCTGCGGCCCCGAACTCGCGGTCCCAGCACGTCGTGGCTGGAGCTCTCGGTCCACCAGGCCACTGCACATCGCGCCCTCGGCTCGCCCCGAAAGGCCAGAACAGCGCCTCCCTATCGTGACATGTCGCGAGTTCACGTCAATTCGCCGGAGTGTCGGCTGGACGACAGCCCTGAGCCAGCCAACCATGCTCTGCTGTCAGATGCGAGGCCTCCCGACCGCCTGCCCGCTGGGCAGTGAGCTCGATCAACGAGCCGCGACACCGGGATGTGGCCCGGGAGGAACGCCATGACCGACATCACGCAGACGCCGGTGCGCAGCGGGCTGCTCGACACCTTGCGCAACAATATCGCTCAGAGCGGCCGCAACCCGACGACGACTCTGGTCGGCTTCGTATCCGCCTGGGTTGTCTTCTTCCTCATACTCTGGGTGATGCCGCTTCCGAGCGGATTGACGCCTGCCGGCAAGGCCGTGCTCGCGGTCATGGCCTGGGCCACGATCATGTGGGTCTCGGAGGCGATCCCCGTCGGCATTTCCGGGCTTCTCATCCCGATGCTGCTCGTCATGACCGGAGCCATCCAAGGCCTTCCCCGCGCGGGCAGCGGCTTCTCGACCCCGGTGGTGTTCCTCTGCCTTTCGGCCTTCATCTTCGCCGCCATCATGCAGGCTGCCGGGCTCGACAGGCGCATCGCCCTCAATCTGCTGAAGTGGATGAAGGCGCAGACGGTGAACGGCGTCATCTGGGCCATGTTCGCCGTCAACTTCATCCTCTCGCTCATCATCCCCGCAGCCAACGCCCGCGCAGCCACGCTGCTGCCGGTCATCAACGGCATCTGCTCCTTCTTCGACGACGACGAGCAGGGCAAGGCCGGTCGCAAGGCCATCGTCATCCAGACGCTGGTCTACGGCTCGATGATTTCCGGCATGTGCATCCTCACTGCCCACCTGCCGAACTACGTGCTGGTGAACCTCTTCGACAAGCAGCTCGGCATCAAGATTTCCTACTACCAGTGGTTCGTCATGCAGTGGCCATACCTCGGCATGTTCGTGCTGACGCAATTCTGGGTGCAACGCTACTTCAAGACGCGCGCAGTCGGCGTCAAGGGCGGCTTCCAGGCCGTCGAGCGCATGCAGTCGGAGTTGCCCAAGACCACGCAGAGCGAGTGGCTGATCATGCTGGTGTTCGGCCTCGTCGCCCTCGCCTGGATGACGGAGTCCGTGCACAAGATCCGCGCCGCCCCCGTGGCGCTCATCGGCCTCGCGGTCCTCTTCATCCCCGGCCTGTTCAGCTTCAAGTGGAAGGAGATCCAGGACAGGACCATCTGGGGCACGCTGTTGCTGCTCGCCGGCGCGCTGTCGCTCTCGTCGGCCATGGCGTCGACCGGCCTCGCCAAGTGGCTCGCCGACGTCCTGCACCCCGTCACCACCGGCTACTCCTGGTGGATGATCATTCTCATCATGATGGTCGGCACGCACATCATTCGCATCGGCATGCTCTCGAACATCGCCGCCATCACCATGCTGGCGCCGATCCTGATCGCACTCGCGCCCAAGCTCGGGCTGCATCCCGTGGCGTTCACCATGCTCGTCGCGGACACCGACACCTTCGCGTATCTGCTGCCGACGCAGATCACGGCGGCGGTCATCGCCTACTCGAGCGGCACCTTCACGATGACCGACTACTTCAAGGTCGGCTGGGTCGCCGTGTTGATCGCCATCGCCTACGGCATCCTGGTCATGGCCCCCTGGTATGCCTACCTCGGCATCCCCGTCTGGGACCCCACGGCGCCGTGGCCCTTCAAGTAGTCACCGGCAGGCACCTATTGCCCAAGAACAGGAGAGAACGATGCAAGACAAGGCCGACGAGCGTCTGAGCCTGACCGAGGCACAACTGCGCAAGGAGCTCGGCAGCTATGTCGCTCCGAAGGGGTTGTTCGAGCAGAATATCCGGCAGCCCTTCCTCGGCCGCGTCACGTGCAACGTCGACCGTCTGGTCGCCGGGGAATGGACGGAGGTCGTGATCGACTACGAGGTCGGCCAGGCCGGCCTCGCCGACGGCGCCTGGGTCAAGGCAACGTTCAAGTTCTACTCGGACTGGGCGCTTTTCCAGACCGCCGACCCGACCAAGCCCAACTACGTGTCGGCCGAATACCATGCCGGGCCTTTGATGCCCGGCCAGTCCCCGGCCACCGTGCAGTCCCTCAAGGTCCGCTTCGACCAGAAGGGCCACGAACGGCCGTTCCAGAAGGCCATCATCGTCGACACCGTCGACGGCTACCTCAATCCGGGCGATCACATCATCATCCGGCTGGGAGACCGGCGCGGCGGCGGCCCAGGCACGCGCGTGCAGACGTTCGTCGAGGAGAACTTCCGCTTCCGCTGCTACGTCGATCCGCTCGGCACCTCGCGCTTCGCCGCGATCCCCGGCGACATCTCCATGGACATCGTGCCGGGCGCACCGCACCAGCTCGAGGTACGGGCACCACGCTTCGTGCGGCCCGACACCCCCTACGTCGCGCGCGTGCGCGTCGACGACCAATGGGGCAACGCCTGCGTCGATCTCGATGCCGAGGTGCTGCTCGAGGCCTATCACGGCGACAGCAAGCTCTACACCAAGCGCCATCGCTTCAACACGAGGGGCCGCCAGCGCACCGATCATTGGGCGTTCGTCGAGGTCGACGACCTCCCGCGCAAGGTCGGCGAATTGAAGATCGTCGCGACCATGCCGGACGCCAGGGGCGTCAAGCCCGCAGAGTGGTACGTGACGATCGACAAGTCCTGCCCGGCACCCCGCATCCTCAACGGCGAGCTGCACTGCCACGCCGAGGACACCGTCGGCATCAACGACACCGATTACAATCTCCGTTATGCGCGCGACTGCTCGGGGCTCGATTTCACGGGCTATACCGCCAATGACTTCCAGATCACCGAGAAGAACTGGGGCACCTCCGTGGCCTTCTGCCAGGAGCTCAACGAGCCCGGCAAGTTCGTCGTCTATCCCAATCAGGAATGGTGCGGCTCATCCTGCGCCGGCGGCGACCATCTCGTCGTCTTCCTGCACGACGAGGACCCGAAGTTCCCGCGCCGGCCCGACGGCACCGGCAATGTCCGCTCGTTCGAGTGGAACGAGGACATGAAGGGCCAAGCCGTGCAGCCCGGCGCCTGGCCGCTCGAGCTGCTCTGGCGGGCCTACATCCATGACCCCGAGAACCACCTGATCATGCCGCACGTCGGTGGCCGGCGGGCGATCCTCGACTGGTATCATCCCGAGCTCGACCGGTTGATCGAGATCTGCTCCACGTGGGGGCACTTCGAGTGGCTCTATCACGACGCCATACAGCGCGGCCACAAGCTCGGCTGCTACGGCGGCGGTGACGAGCATCGCGGCCGGCCCGGCGGCGGCGCGCCCGGCACACAGGTGTTCGGCGTGTTCGGTCCCAACACCGGCGTCATCGCGGACAGCCTCGACCGGGGCACCGTCGGCAAGGCCCTGCGCGCACGCCACACGACCGCCAACACCGGGCCCGGACTCTACGGCCTCGCGACGTGCGGCAAGCACATGATGGGAGACGAATTCACCCACAAGGGACCGGC
>JAGRKR010000100.1:0-10396 GCA_020442225.1 Hyphomicrobiaceae bacterium
TTACTCCTCCGGCAGCGTGCGTGCAACATCGCACTTTCGCGCAGTGTGGCCGAATTGCTGCTATCACCGGCTTCTTTTTCGCCAGCCTCCGAACACGAAAACGGCGGCATCGGATGATGCCGCCGCAGATGGCTCTGAGAGAGAGCCGGAACAGAGGCTCGCGATCGCCCCTCTAGCGTTGGGCGGACCGGGACTTCCACGCCTGCCCGGCCACCAGGGGGTCGTTGACGGTGCGGTCGACGGGCCGGCTGCGCCACACGCCGATCAGGCGCTGGGCGGCCTTCTGCTGGGCGGCCGAGAGGCGCACCCGCAGGCGATCGCGACGGCGGCCGGCCTCGGCATCGCCGCGCTTGGCGGCCAGCGAGAACCACTTGAGCGCCTGCACCAGGTCCTTGCCCACGCCCAGTCCGTTCTCGTGCAGGATGGCGAGGTTGAACTGGCTGTCCGGCAGGCCGTGCTCGGCAGCCTTGCTGAACCAGACGGCAGCCGCCGCGTAATCGGGCTTGCCACCGGCGCCGGACGCGCTCAGCACGGCGAGATTGTGCATGGCCTTGACGTGACCCTGCTCCGCGGCGCGTCCGTACCAGATCCTGGCGCGCGAGAGGTCCGCCGCTACGCCGACGCCACGCTCGAACAGGGTCGCCAGCCGATACTGGGCGGGGGCGAAGCCACGGGTGGCGGCGCGCTGGTACCAGGCATGAGCCTCGCGGAAGTCCTGCGTCACGCCCTTGCCCTCGGCGAAGCGCGCCGCGATCTCGAACTCAGCCGACGGATCGCCCTTGGCGGCGGCGATGCGCAGGGACAGGGGGCCGATGTCCGGCGGCGGCAAAGCGAGTTCGACAGGCGCGCCGGAGCGCGGCTTGACGACCGGGGGTGTCGGCACGTCCTTGATGGCGGCCCGCTCGACCGGCGCTTGCGGCGCCGGCGTCGCCTGCTGCAGCCCCGGCTGCTGCTGCAGGCCCGGGGAGAACGGCTGCACGAAGATGCCGCGCGTCGCAGGCGGTTGCGGGGCCGCCGGCTTGGCGCCCGGATACTTCAAGCGGTCGAACGTCGTCTCCGGGACGATATCGGGCCGGGACGGCTTGCCCGGCAGTTGCGCGGGCTCGGGGCTCACGGGTTGCGTGCGGCTCTGCGGGCCGGGAACAGGCGCGGGGGTCAGAGCCGGCTTGGGGTCGGCGAGCGGGGCTTGGGTCCTGGCGTCCGGAGCCTGGGTCCGTGCGTCCGGGACCTGCGGCCTTGCGCCCGGCACTGCACTCGACGGCAGCATGGAGCCCTGCGGCATGGCTTTGGGGGCGGGCTCGGGCTGCAACTGGGCCTGCGGGGCCTGTGGCGCGCGCGGCTTCAGCGTGCCGTAGAGAAAAGCGGCGCTGGCCGCCAGCAGCACGACGCCCGAAACCATCATGAGCGGGCTGACGCTGCTGCGCTCGCCGGCGAACATCTTGACGCTGCGGCGGCCGGCCTTCGGCGACGGCGTCTGGGCTTCGATCCGGCTTTGCTCGGCGGCAGCCTCGATGGACGCCTGCTTTGCGGCACGGCGGGCGGCGGAGACAAAGTCCTCGCGCGACCCTTCCGTATCCGGGCCTGGCTCGGCCTGAGGCTCGAGGGAGAGCATCGGGCCGGACGGCTCGGGGAGTGGGGCGTCGCCAGCAAGCGGCCTGCCGTGGCGCGCGCGCCGGCGCAGCGCCGCAGGGCCGCGGGGCATCTCTGCGGCGCCGGCAGGGGTGTGCGTCAAGGTGGGGCCGTCGCCGGCGCCCGGCGGCGGTGACACGGGCTGAGCCGGTGCTGCCAGTCGCGGGTCGAGCGACGACATCGGGGCAGGAGCGGGCGTCGGCGCCGGCCTGCCGGGGGCTTGGGCCGGCTCGGGCTGGGTCGAGGCCAGGGATTCGATCGCCTCGACGCGTCCGACGAGCTCGAGCAGGGCGGAGTGCACCGTGTCGAGGGAATCCGTGGTCTGCTGCTCCCCCTGCCGCCGCTCGGCGATGAAGGTCTGCAGCATGTCCTGCAAGCGCACGACGCGCTGTTCGACGGCCTCGTTGGCCGGATCGGGCCTCGCCGTGCTGGCGAGGCGCTCGGCAACGATGTCGGCCGTGCGGTTGGCCAGGCTCGTGAAGTCGGGCTGCGGCGGCGCCGGCGTGCGGGCGAATTGCTCCGCCGCCTTTTCGGCCGCCACGTGAGCGATGCTCTCGATATCGAGCTGTGCCGGTGCGACGGAGGCGATGAGCTTGGCCAGGCGCGGCTCGGAGACCTGCTCGAGAAGCTGGGTCAGGTGCGCCTCGAGTGCGTCGATGCGTGCGAGCTTGATCTCGGTCTGCTCGAGGTGCGCGGCCAGCTCGTTGATGTAGCCCTCGACGTGGCTCAGAGCTTCGACGTCGGCTTTGCGGGCGACGCCATCGAGCGCGCTGCCGAAGCGGTTCTCGAATGTCTCGAAGCGCTGCGAGAGGCTGTCGAGCGCCGATTCCGGGCGCATCTCGGCGAGCGAGGCTTCGATGCGATGGGCGACGTCGGCAAGTCGCGAATCGAGCCAAGCGCGCTCCGCCCCGAAATCGATGGCGATCGGCTGAGGGGCGGGCACGGCAGCCTCGACGGGCTGCGCGGCAGCCACGGCGGCGACGGGCGCGGCAGCGGCAGGCTGCTGTCCGGCATCGGGATAATAGATGCGCATCAGGGCATCGGCCGACTCGCGGTCCCACGGCTCGTGACTGGCAGGCGTGGCGGCTGCGGGGGTATCGGCCAGGGCCTGCATGGGCTCTAGGTCCGGAGCCGGGGTCGTCGCGGCCGCGCTATGCTCCTCGTCCTCCTCCTGCCGGCGCCAGTTGAAGGGCGGACGCGCGAAGACGTCGCCGTCCACGTCGGCGAGCGGCGCATGCTGGGCAGCGAGCTCGCGCTCGCGGCCGGCGTCGTCGAGGCGCTCGGCGAGCCGGGCGACGCTGTGTCCGATGCGGTCGATGGCTTCGCGGCAATCGGTCGGGGCCTGCTCACGCGCCTGCTCGGTGCGGTTGCCGAGTCTGGCGAGACGGCGCGCCATCTCCGTCAGGGCCTCGCTGTGGCGGCGGTCGGCGTCGCTGATCTGCGAGGAGATCCGCGACAGCATGCTCCGGATCTCGCTTGCGGGGGAGGCTTCGGACGGCTGGCTGGCCATGGGCGGCGCAGCGTCATGATGGCGCCCGCCCCGCTGGCTGTCGGGCCCTGCGCCGTACATGGTGCGCTGATCGCTTCTGCCGAATTCTGACATCGTTCTCCCCGTCGACCAATCTGTCATGGACTGCACGGGGCCGCAGGCGCCAGGAGAGGTCCCTGGCAACGCCAGAAATGCATGGCGTTCTCGTGCCGGCTACGGTGCGTTCCACGGGTCCGGACGCACGCACGAGAGGCGGACCTACATTTGCAATCTCTCAAGACACGGTAAAACTTCGGTAAACGACAGACCGGAACTGGGACGGCGCGCCATGCGCGATTGCCGTCACAGTCAGGTGTACGCCACTGCAAAGAGCCCGGAACACGGGCCAGGGGCGCACGACCGGCGCTTGGGGGATGAACGCTGCTACGAGGCAGACGGAAGGGCGGCACGCGCTGAACTGGGCGCGTTGCGCATGCCACATTGCCAGTGCTTCTGCCGAATCAGTGACGCACTTTCATGGCTGAACTTGAGGGATGCGCCATCGGGCTGTCAATTGTGCTCGATCCAACCCATATGATCTGGCAGCGACGTGTCGCCCGCATGCAAGGAGTGTCGATGTGCGAAAGCTCTTGATGGTCACACCGATCGCGGTTCTCGTGCTTTTGGGCGGGGACACGCACAGACTGAGCGCCGAGCAGCGTGCCGGGCGCTTCACGATGATGCAGACGGAGAATGGCTTCGTTCGCCTCGATACCGAGACTGGCGCGGTTTCGACGTGCACACGCAAGGATGGCGCCTTCGCGTGCGTGCTGACGGCCGACGATCGCGCCAAGCTGCAGGCCGAGCTCGATCGCCTGCAGGCGGAGAACGAGGAGCTTCGCCAGGAGGTGGCGAAGTTGAAGGCGAGCCCCGCCGCCCCCGGCAAGCCGCAGCTCAAGCTGCCGTCGGAGCAGGACATCGATCGCACGTTCGACTATCTGGAGCGGCTGTGGCGCAAGTTCAACGATCGGCTGAAGCGCCTCGAGGAGCAAAAGAAGCCCGAGCGCCAGCTCTGACTCTGACGGCGTGTCCGGCGCTCGCCGAGCCGGCTCGTCACGCCCCGGCGTAGCGGTTGGTCGCGGCGATGAGCTCGTGCGTGATGCCCGGTTCCGTCATGGCGTGTCCGGCGTCGGGCACGATCCTGAGATCGGCTTCCGGCCAGGCGCTCTTCAAGTCCCAGGCGATCTTGAGCGGCGTCACCACGTCATAGCGACCGTGCACGATCGTCGCCGGGATATGGCGGATGCGGCCGACGTTGGCGATGAGTTGGTCGTCGCGCTCGAGGAAGCCGCCATTGATGAAGTAGTGGCATTCGATGCGGGCGAAGGCGAGCGCATAGCTGTCGCTGCCGAACAGGCGCTCACGCGCGGAGTCCTGCGTGATGGACAGGGTTTTGCCTTCCCACAGGCTCCACGCCCGGGCGGCCTCGAGCCGTATCGCCGGGTCGGGATGGGTCAGCCGACGATAGTAGGCGGCAACCATGTCGCCGCGCTCCGCTTGCGGGATGAGGGCGGCGAAGCTCGCATAGGCATCCGGAAACAGCCAGCTGCAGCCTTCCTGATAGAACCAGGCGATCTCGCTGCGGCGCAGCGTGAATATCCCGCGCAGGATCATCTCGCTGACATCCTGGGGATGGCTCTGGGCATAGGCCAGCGACAGCGTCGATCCCCATGAGCCACCGAGAAGCTGCCAGCTCGTGACGCCGAGGTGCCGGCGCAACTTGTCGATGTCGTCGACGAGATCCCAGGTGGTGTTGTCGTCGAGGCTGGCGTGGGGGGTGGAGCGGCCGCAGCCGCGCTGGTCGAGGAGCACGATCCGGTAGCGCTTGGGGTCGTGATAGCGTCGCATGGTCGGATTGCAGCCGCCGCCAGGGCCGCCATGCACAACGAGCGCCGGCTTGCCGCGGGGATTGCCGCATTCCTCGAAATAGAGCTCGTGACCGCCCGAGACGCGCAGGCGGCCATGCGCGTAAGGCTCGATCGGTGGGAAGAGCGAGTGGCGGGCGGTGGGGGGCATCGCGTCCTGCTGGCCGGAAACTGAGATCGCCGAGCTTCGCCCCTGATGCGCCCGCAATCAAGCCCCAGGAGGTGTGAGCGACGCTTTGCGACGCTGCAACCGCTCGAGCCTGACCTCGCGGTCGTGCACCGCCTCGCCGCCGGGCACGCGCATGTCGCGCACTCTTTCGAGCACGGCCCGGCCGGGAGCAGGGGTCAGCAGGCTGCTGACGACCGCGGCGGCAAGCGCCGCCGGAATTGCGATCGTGCCGGCGAGGATCGGGTCGAGCCCGAGGATCGGCACGCTTCCGAACAGCAGGCAGGCGACCGTCAGGGTGACGCCGGTCAACAAGCCGGCGAGTGCGCCCCAGACGTTGATGCGTTTCCACCAGATCGAAAGCACCAGTACGGGAAACAGCGAAGCGCCTGCCACCGCCAGGCCCCACAGCAGCAGCAGCAGCGGATCGCCGGGCACGATGGCGGCAATCCAGACGGCCAGCGCCGTGACGATCATCAAGGCCCCGCGCGAAACCATCAAACGCACCAGCTCGCTCGGCGGCTCGCCGATGCCGCCGAACAGGATGTCCTCCGACAGCATGTTCGCCATGGCCAGGCAGCGGGCCGCGATGGCGGCGAGAGCAGCGGCGAGGGCGCCCGCCAGCATCAGCATGACCAGGACGCTCGGAAAGCCGGCCGACAGCGGCAGCCCGAGCAGGATGGCATCGCGCTTGAAGCGAAGCGCCTCCAGCGTCACCTTGGTGGCCTGCGTGTCGTAGGCCGCGAGTCCGAGCTCGTTCATGCGCAGAAACCACGCCGGCAGCCGGTCGACGGGCAGGCCCGCGACGTCGCTGAGCACCGTCTCCCGGAAGAACACCGCGATCGCCGACAGCGTCAGCGTCACGACCGCCAGGAACAGAACGCCCCAGCCGAACGATTTGCGCGTCTCATAGACGCCGGGCGAGGTGCCGATGCGCGACAGCACGCACGGCATGGCGGCGACCCCGGCCATGACCACCAGCGCCGCCAGGATGAAACTGCCCTGCCCGACCGCGCCGAAGGGGGCCGACAGACGCTTGAGGAGCGGCTCGAGGCCAGCACCGGGGAGGTCGAAAGCTAAGGCCGGAACGAAGCCGATCAGCAAGCCGTGCCCCTTCTCCAGCCGTCCGAGCGTCTTGAGCACGGGGCCATGGGAAAGCTGCGGCAAGGGCAGGTTGGTGATCATCACTGCGAGGATCGCCACCGGAATCACCAGCGCCAGCAGACAGGCGATCGCCTTGGCCGTGCTCGACCACGTGTGGGCACGCATGCCGCCCGTCACGACCGCGAGGATCACCGCCACGGCGAGGCCCGCATAGATGATGGCCGGGGGCAGGCCGAGGACCCAGCCGCCGGCGAGGGCGGCGATCTTGATCTCGGCGATGAGCATCAACAGCAGCGGCAGCGAGAGCAGGGCGGCGGAGAGGATGCGCAGCAGCCGGCTTTCGAAGCGCATGCCCAGGTAGCTCGACGGCGTGAAGGCGCCAAACTTGCGATAGAAGGGCGCGATCAGGATGGCCATCACCACCAGACCGGCCGTCCATCCCATCAGGATGAACAGGGCGTCGAAGCCGATGATGAAAATGGCGCCGGTGACGCAGACGACGCCGGTGCCGCCGATCACCACGGTCGCCGTCACGAGGCCGTTGCACAGGGAAGGCACGCGCCGGCCGCAGGCGAAATAGTCGAGTGCGGTCGTCGATGGCGTGAGAAGCCCGATGGCGGCGTAGAGCAGTGCGGGACCGGCTGCGACGGCGAGGCCGACGAGAAGCGTCTGCGCACCGAGCTGCTCGAGGATCAGCATGACCAGCACGAGGCCGCAGAATGCGCTCGCGAAGATGCTGAAATAGGTGCCGAGCCGCGGGTTGACGAGGCGATTATGGGTGGCGCTGCGCATGGCGGCTAGAGGTCCTCGTGCGCGCCATGCCAGCGGTCGACGGCGTCCTGGCGATTGACGAAGACGGCGACGGTCACGAGGCCGAGCAGCAGGAAGCCCGGCGCGACCAGAAAGTAGCCGAGCGGAAAGCCCAGGAAGCGCCTGACGTTGAGCTCCTCTGCGAAGAGCACGAAGGTGACCATGGCGGCGAGGAACGGCACGAGGCTGATGAGCATCTGCACTTTCGTGTGCCGCCAGTAGGGCTTTCGCTCCTTGAGCTCGATCATGTCGGTCCTGCTCCGTGGTCCGTGATGGTGCGGGGTGCCTGCCGTCGCGGCGTCTGCCTTCTGTTAAGCTTGCCATTGTGGTGCGAGCGCGACCGCATGGCCAGTCGTCGCATTTCGCCGCCCCGCACATTTTTGCCAGTGCGACATCGGCGGCGTCGCGTTTTCCAGAATTCACTATTGCTATTGCACATTTGGCACGCACTTGGCACGTTTGCAGGCAGACGTAGTCGAAACGGGAAATGCGCAGCCGGTCTTTCAGGAGACCGTCGGCCGGATGGCAGGTGCCAAGACGTGGCGACCCATAGGATCATCATCGTCGACGACCATCCGCTCTTCCGGGGGGCCTTGCGCCAAGCCCTCGATCCGCTGTTCGACATGCAGAATATTTCGGAGGCCGGCTCGCTCGACGAGTTGAGCACGGCGCTGGCGGCGAACGGCGCGGCCGATCTCATCCTGCTGGATCTGGCCATGCCGGGCGTGCAGGGCCTGTCCGGCCTGCTTTTTCTCAGGGCGTCCCATCCGGAAATCCCCGTGATCGTGGTTTCCGCCAGCGACGAGCCCTCGATCATTCACAGCGCCATGCAGTTCGGCGCCTCCGGGTACGTGCCGAAGTCGCAACCCGTCGAGCGGATCCGCGAGGCGGTCAGCAAGGTGCTGCAGGGTGAGCTGTGGGTGCCCGACGGCTTCGAGGCGCAGAACGGCAGCCACGACGACATGGCCGATCTCGCCGCCCGTCTCTCGACGCTGACGCCCCAGCAGGTGCGCGTTCTGATGATGCTCGGCGAGGGGCTCCTCAACAAGCAGATCGCCTTCAAGTTGAGCGTTTCCGAGGCGACCGTGAAGGCGCACGTCTCGGCCATCCTGCAGAAGCTCGGCGTCGACAGCCGCACCCAGGCGGTGATCGCCGTCAACAAGATCGACGCCGCCTTGAAGAGCAAGCCGTCGGGCTGAGCCGTTGACTGGTGGCCCCGGGCTGTCCCGGTCCGGCTGCGCCCTGCTACTCCGCTGCCAGCCGCTGCAGCGTCACCTGCATGAGTAGCGAGCGCAGCGCCGCCGTCTTGAGCGGCTTGCGCAACAGGTGATGTCCGGCGGCCTTGACCTCTCTCTGCACCTCGAGCGAGTGATCGGCCGTGATGATGATGGCCGGCGCCGCGATTGCCAGGGCTTGCCGGATCGCGGCAATCGCCTCGATGCCTGTTCCGCTGTCGAGATGGTAGTCGGCGAGGATGACGTGCGGGGTCGTGCGCCCCTCGGCGCACGCGGCGATGGCCTTGTCCGCGCTGTCGGCGACGACGACCTGGCAGCCCCAGCCCTGCAGCAGTCCGCGCATGCTGTCGATGACCGCCGGCTCATTATCGATGCAGAGTGTGATGCAGCCGCTGAGCCGCGTCGCCGCCGATGGACGCCGCAGGTGCGCCGTCGCCTCGGCGAGTCGCGGCGCTGCTGGCATGGTCACGGTGAACGTGGCGCCGCGCCCGACATCGGAGATCACCTGAACGGGATGATCGAGCACGCGGCCTATGCGCTCGACGATCGACAATCCCAGGCCGAGGCCCCGCTCCTGTCCCGCGGTCTCGTCGAGGCGGCGGAACTCCTTGAAGATCAGCGGATGGTTGGCGGGCGCGATACCCGGGCCGTTGTCGGAGACCTGGACGACGATCTGGCTGCCCTTGCGCCGTACGCCCAGCAGCACCTTGCCCGCTTGCGTGTACTTGATGGCGTTCGAGACGAGGTTCTGGAGAACCCGGCGCATGAGCCGCCGGTCGGAGCGCACCCAGGCCGAGGTGGCGACGATCTTGAAGTCCAGCCCCTTCGAGCGCGCCATCGGCTCGAACTCCACCCCGAGCCTCTCGAAGATCTCCGCCAGCGGGAACGTGGTCAGCTCCGGCTCCATGCGGTTGCTGTCGAGGCGCGAGATGTCGATGAGGGCGCCGAGGATTTCCTCGACCGCCTCGAGGGAAGCGTCGATGTTGCGCGCGAGAACGGCCTCCTTGCCTGCGAGCTGGCGCTCGACGAGGCTCGTTGCATAGAGGCGGGCGGCGTTCAACGGCTGCAGGATGTCGTGGCTGGCCGCGGCGATGAAGCGCGTCTTCTCCTGGTAGGCCGCATCGGCCTTCGACTTGGCGATCGCCAGGGCCTCGTTGGCGGCTGTGAGCTGTGCCGTGCGGTCATTGACGCGGCGCTCGAGTGACTCGTTGGCGCGGGCCAGCTCCTCGGCAGCGATGACGCGCTCGGTGATGTCGGAGTAGGTCGCGACGATGCCGCCCTGGGGCATCGGACTCGTGCGGACCTCCAGCACGCGATTGCTGGCGAAGCTCTGCTGGAACGTACCCTTGTCGACGGCGAGGCGGTAGATGTGGTCGGCGATCGCGGTATCGAGGCGGCTCGCCGCGATGCCGCTCCGCTCGAGCGCCGCCCGCACGATACGGTCGAGCGGCATGCCGACACGTCCGAGCTCGGCCGGCAGATCGAGGAGCTCGCGGAACTGCCGGTTCCAGCAGACGAGGCGCATGTCCCGGTCGAAGACGGCGAGCCCTTGCCCCACCTGGTCGAGAGCGGATTGCAGGAGGTCGCGGTTGTACTGCAGCGCTTCGGAGGCGTCGTCCAGCAGCTTGAGCGCGGACTGGCTTCCGACATGATGGCGCCTGAGCAGCAGCGAGAGCACCAGGCGGGAGGATGCGGTGCCAATGGCGCTGGCCAGGAGATGCTCGGTGAATTTCAGCGTGGCGACATCGGCCTCGGTGCTGGCGACGAGCGATCCGCGCTCGCTCGCGAACTCCTCGAACGAGCGCTGGGCGCGTTCAGGCCCGAGATAGCGCGCGGCCGTCTGTTGGAGATCGCCGACGGTGATGGTCGTGCGCCAGAGCCGGAAGCTCGGCGGACCCGGCGTCACGCGCGGCAGGTCGTCGTGCACGAAGATGTTGGCCTGAAGCCGTTCGATCGGCTCGGGGCTGCGCAGCAGCGAGACCGTGATGTAGGCGATGACGTTGGCCGCGAGGCTCCAGATCACGCCGTGCGTCAGCGGGTCGAATTGCAGGAAGAAGAG
>JAGRKR010000100.1:10491-11750 GCA_020442225.1 Hyphomicrobiaceae bacterium
TAGGCCCAGACGGAAAAGCCGGCCAGCATGCCGGCCATGGCGCCCTTGGCCGTCGCCTTGCGCCAGATCAGCCCGCCGAAGAACGCCGGTGCGAACTGGGCGATGGCCGCGAACGAAAGCAGGCCGATCTGAGCCAGTCCGTGCGTGCTGCCCAGCACATGATAGACGACATAGCCGAGCAGCAGGATGGCGAAGATCGTGACGCGCCGGACGCGGATCAGGCGGACGGCCATGTCCTCGTGCGCTTCGATCTGCTCGAGGCTCGACAGGCGGCGGCTCAGCAGCAGCGGCATGACGACGTTGTTCGAAACCATGATGGCAAGCGCCACGCTGTCGACGATGACCATGGCGGTTGCCGCGGAGATGCCGCCGATGAAGGCGATCGTCGTTATCAGCGAGGCGCCATGGGACAGCGGCACGGCGAGCACGAACATGTCGGCCGTGACGCTGCCGGGCGGCAGCAGTTGCAGACCGGCGACGGCGATCGGCACCACGAAGATGTTGATGAGCACGAGATAGAGCGGAAACAGCCAGCGCGCACGCCGGATCTCGGCCTCGGAGTTGTTCTCGACCACGGCGACGTGGAACTGTCGCGGCAGAAGGATGATGCACACGAAGCTCAATAGCGTGATCGTGAGCCAGGTTCCGCCGTTGAAGCTCCTGGTGAAAACCGTCAGCGTCTCGACGCTCGACTCGACGCGTTGCACGATCTCTTCGAAGCCGCCAAGGAGCCAGAACGTCACGAAAACGCCGACAGCGAGAAATGCCGTGAGCTTGACGATGCTCTCTAGGGCGATGGCGAGCATCAGGCCTTCCTGATGCTCCGTGGCGTCGACGTGGCGCGTACCGAAAAGGACCGCGAAGGCCGCGAGCGTGAGCGCCACGATCAGCGCCGTGTCGGCCAGGGGCATGCTCCCGAGTGCGACTTCATCGAGACTGGTCGTGCCGGCCAGCACATCGACGGAGATGACCACGGCTTTCAGTTGCAGCGCGATGTAGGGCAGGGTGCCGAGGACGGCGATGATGGTGACGATGGCGCCGACCGCCTGGCTCTTGCCGTAGCGCGCCGCCATGAAGTCCGCGATCGAGGTGATGTTCTGGGCCTTGGCGATCCGCAGGATGCGCACGAGCAGCGGCCAGCCCAGCAGGAACATCAGGATCGGGCCGACGTAGACGGGCAGGAAGTCGAAACCGGTCGAGGCGGCGAGGCCCACCGATCCGAAGAACGTCCACGAGGTGCAGTAGACCGAGATCGACAG
>JAGRKR010000101.1:0-3723 GCA_020442225.1 Hyphomicrobiaceae bacterium
TTCCGTATGATCCGGGCGAACGTGCGCAACGCGGATCAGGTGGTTGGCGACATTGAGGCGCTGGTCGCGGCCAATACCGTCGGGGCGCGCCGGCTGGAGGACTTCCTCGAAGAATATGCGCTCGATGATCTGACCGCGCTGGCCGCGGTCATCCAGGCGCGTGCCGAACAGGCAATGCGCGATGCCATCCGCGCGGTGCCTGATGGCGTCTACAGCAACGCCGTCGAGCCACTGAGCAACGGCGTGCGCCATACCTTTCCGGTCAGGATCACGGTGGCCGGCGATACCATCGACGTCGACTACGAGGGCGCCCCGCCTGAACTTCTGCAGGGCGGCCTCAACTGCACCATGAACTTCACCCGGGCGAAGACCTTCTATTCGCTGAAGTGCCTGCTGACGCCGGGGATTCGGGCATCCGCCGGCTGCTATCGCCCGATCGCGGTCAAGGCGCCGCAAGCCTCGATCCTCAACTGCAGCCACGACACCTCCGTGGGCCTGCGCCATCTCACCGGCTCGTATCTCGTCGGTAACATCTTCCAGGCGCTGGCGCCGGCAATGCCCGAAAACGTGCAGGCCTATAGCGGCCTGCCGGCCATCGTCCACTTCTTCGGCCGCGATGCCACGGGCCGCGCCTACAGCGACCACCTCTATCTCGGTGGCGGGCAGGGCGCATCGCTGCATGGCGACGGCAAGTCCGCTGTCCTGTGGCCGACCAGCGCATCGAACGGTTCCGTCGAGGTGCTGGAGACCCGCGCTCCGGTCCTCGTTCTGGAAAAAGCCTTCGTTGATGACAGCGCCGGGGCGGGCCGGACGCGCGCCGGCCTTGGTCAGCAGCTGCGGGCGCGCCGCCTGAACCGCGGCGGCCCGCATGTAATGGTCAATTCCTATCCCGAAGGTGTCGGCTTTGCCGCCGAGGGAATGGAGGGCGGCCTCGCCGGCGGCGCGGCCCACTTCAGGATGATGCACGCCGACGGCGCCATTCTGAAGGACTATGGCAGCGGTTCGGTCGACATGCTCGCCGATCCGGAACAGATCGTGGAGATACGCGTCGGCGGCGGCGCCGGTTACGGCGATCCGCTGTCGCGACCGCTCGACCTGATCCAGGCCGATCTCGATGCCGGCTATGTCAGCGCAGAGCAGGCCGGCGCGCTCTACGGCGCCGTCGTCAGCGCTTCCGGAAAGATCGATGCCAACGCCACCGCTGCGCGGCGGCGCGATATGGCTGCCGAACGCATGGGTGCGACGGCCGGCTGAACCTTGGGAACCCGATGAAAAGGAGCACATGCATGCCTCGATGTGGAATGCTCGCACGATCCTTGATCCTGGCGGTCTGCACTGGCGTTGCCGTCGCAGCCTCTGTAGCGGGAAGCGCCGCCTACGAGACGATCGGTGACAAGAAGATTCTCGTCTGGGGCGGGCGGACTCCGGTCAGCAATTTCGATCCGCACCAGCGTTTCGATGCGCCGCACCACGTCTTCCAGTCGGCCATCTATGAGCCCCTGGTGAAATACCAGGGAAATCCGTCCGAGATCGTGCCGTGGCTCGCCAAGAGCTGGGAGATGAGCCCGGACGCGAAAGAGTGGACCTTCTCGCTCGATCCGGCAGCCAAGTTTCAGAACGGCGATCCCGTCGATGCCGAAGCTGTCCGGTACTCCTTCACCCGCGCCCTGAAGATCAACAAGGCCGTGGCGTGGATGCTCTCGGCAACGCTGAAGCCGGAGAACATCACGGTCGTCGATCCGACGACGGTGAAATTCGCCTTCGACGTGCCCTCGCCGAGCTTCATCGGCTATCTGCCCTGGTGGATGATCGTCAATCCGAAGGAGATTGCGGGGCACGAGGTTGACGGCGACATGGGCGTCGCCTGGATGACCACAAACACCGCCGGCAGCGGTCCCTTCAAGGTGAAGCAGTTCACCCAGGATGCCGTCTACCAGCTCGAAGCTCTCGACAACTACTGGAAGGGCTGGCCGCAGGGCGACAAGCATCTCGGTGGCGTGATCTACCAGGTCATCCGCGAACCGTCCGCCCAGCGCACCGCGCTCATGACCAAGAAGGCGGATATCGTCGAGGGTCTGACCACCGCCGACTACCAGCAGGTGGCGAAGCTCCCGGGAATCGTCATCGAGAACAACGTCGGCGCCAGCCCCTTCATGATCAAGTTCAACTATCAGAAGGGCCCGACGGCGGACGTGAACCTGCGTCGCGCCATTGCCTACGCCTTCGACTACGACGCTCTTCCCTCCCTCTATGCCGGCGACGCAACCCTGCTCACGAGTCCGTTCCCGAGCGCACTCAAGGGCCACATCGACGTCCCGGATTTCCCGCGCCGCGACCTCGCCAAGGCCAAGGAGTATCTTGCCAAGACCCCGTGGGCGAATGGCGGGCTGGAACTGGAATACGTCCATCAGCAGGGCAACGACGAGACGCGCCGGGTCGGCCTGATCCTGCTCAACAGCCTCAAGGATCTCGGCATTTCGCTGAAGATCACGCCGTTGCTTTGGGCCAATATGGTGGCCAATGCGCAGAGCATCGACACCGCCGCCAACATGACCGGCCTTTTCATGGCGACCTACACGGTCGACCCCGACTCGGCCGCCTCGCAGTACCACAAGAGCGCCTGGGGCCAGTGGTTTGGCGTCAGCCACTACGACAATCCGGACGTGTTCGCCATGATCGAAAAGGCGCGCACGACCGCATCCTGGGATGAGCGCGCTCCCATCTACGCGGAGATCCAGAAGCAGTTGACGGCCGACCAGCCCGAAGTGTTCGGCTACGTTGCCAATGTTCGTATCGCCCACCGCGACTATGTGAAGGGCTACGACTACACGCCGATCAAGACGTCCGGCTTCGCCGATTTCGGCGCGCTCTGGATCGACGAATAGACGGCTTACAAACAGGAGCAGTCCGAACGGTGGCTTTGATCCTCTACCTTCTGAGACGGATCGTGGTGCTTTTCACCATGCTGTTCGGGCTGCTCTGCATGACCTTCTTCGTTGCCAACATCGCGCCTGGCGATCCGGCGGCGCTCGCCGCCGGTCCCAACGCCACCCAGTCGATGATCGAGACCATCCGCGTCGAATACGGTCTCGACAAACCTCTGCCCGAACAGTTTGTCCGCTACGTCAGCAGCATCTTCCAGGGCGATCTGGGCCGGTCGATCTCGACGTCGCGTCTGGTGACCGAGCAGATCGCCGACGCGTTGCCCAACACGATCGAGCTGGTCATCGTCGCGATGGGCTTCGCGATCATCGTTGGCGTCGCTTTCGGCGTCATCAGCGCGGTCTGGCGTGACAGCATCATCGATCACGCGGTGCGCATCTTTGCCGTCTCGGGCATTGCGCTGCCGATGTTCTGGTTCGGCCTGCTGCTCCAGCTCTTCGTCGCGGTGCAGCTCGGCTGGCTCCCGGTGAGCGGTCGTATCGGCCTCGTCACCGAATTGCCGCAGCCGATCACCCACCTGCTGATCCTCGATTCCCTGCTGACCGGAAAGTGGCATACCGCGCTCGAAGGCCTGAGCTACATCGCCATGCCGGCGCTGGTGCTGTCCTTTCCCTGCCTTGCATCCATCGCGCGCGTGACGCGCGCCGAGATAATCGAGACGTTGGCCTCGGACTATGTGCTCGGCGCCCGGGCACAGGGCCTCGGCCTCTTCTCCATCCAGATCCGCCATGCGCTGCGCAATGCCATGCTGCCCGTACTGGCGCTGATCGGCCTGCGCTA
>JAGRKR010000101.1:3769-5942 GCA_020442225.1 Hyphomicrobiaceae bacterium
TGGCGGTCAACTCCGCACTCCTATCGGATTTCAAGCCCGTGCTCGCGGTGACGCTGATCATCGGCTTCAACGTCATGCTGGCGAATTTCCTGATCGACATTGCCTACACCGTGTTCGACCCGCGGCTGAGGCTGGGTTGACGCGATAGTGGGAACGAGGCGGCGTGCGGTGACTGTGAGTGCTTCCCAGGGATCGGTTGTGAACGAAGCGCCGGCGCAGTGGCGTTCGCTGAATCGCGCCCTGTGGCAGCTTTCGCGCAGCGCGTCTTCGATGATCGGCCTGACGATCGTCATCGTCTTCCTCATCCTTGCGCTGTTCGGACACTGGATCGTGCCGTACCCCGATGCGGCCACCGGCAGCATCGACATGGACAACATGTTGCAGGCGCCAAGCTGGCGGCACTGGTTCGGGACCGACGATATGGGCAACGACGTGTTGTCGCGCGTCGTCATTGGCACGCAGACCTCGTTGCAGGTCGGCTTGATCATCACGCTCGGCGCTGCAGCCATCGGTGTGCCGCTCGGTGTCATGTCCGGCTACCTCGGCGGCTGGGTGCGGGGCGTCATCATGGCGCTGACCGACCTGTTTCTGTCGGTGCCGAGCCTCGTGCTGGCGATCGCCATCGTGGCGGTGCTCGGTCCGGGCGTGGTCAACTGCATGATCGCGCTGGCCGTCGTGTGGTGGCCCGGATACGTCCGCCTGATGGACAGCAAGACGCTGGCCGTCAGCCAGGAGTCTTTCGTCGAGGCCGCGCGGGCCCTCGGTGCCAGTACGCCGCGCATCATCTTCCGCTATCTGCTGCCCAACTGCGCCTCGCCGTTGATCGTGAAGGCCAGCATGGACATGGGCGCCGCGATCCTCGCCGCCGCCGGACTGGGCTTCATCGGGCTGGGTGCAAAGGCACCTTCCCCCGAATGGGGTGCGATGCTCAGCGTTGCGCGCGGCTACCTGCCCGAGTGGTGGTGGTTTGCCTTCTTCCCCGGCGCCGCGATCTATCTCAGCGTCCTCGGCTTCAACCTGCTCGGCGACGGCCTGCGGGACATTCTCGACCCGCGGACATCGGCGCGATGACCGACGGCCGCACGGGCGATTCCGGTTTGCTGGCGGTCAGCAACCTGTCGCTGCACTTCGACACCTATGAAGGCACGCTCAAGGTGCTGGATGAGGTCGATCTCGCTATCGGTGCGGGCGAGACGGTCGGCATTGTCGGCGAGACCGGTTGCGGCAAGTCGGTGCTGGCCAAGAGCATTCTAAGGCTGCTCCCGGCCGACACCACGCGCTACCCGAACGGCACGATCGCATGGAACGGCGAGAACCTGCTTGCCGCGCGCGGCCGCCGCTTGCAGCAGGTGCGCGGGACCGAGATCGGCATGGTGTTTCAGGATCCCATGACCTTCCTCGACCCGCTTTATAGCGCGGGCAGCTACCTGGTTGAGGCCATCGCGCATCGCGATCGTGTCAAAGGAACAAACTCGGCGCGGGGCGCGCGCCGGGACGAAGCCATCGCCTTGCTGCGCAGCCTGCATCTCGCCGACCCGGAACGCGTCTTTGCCAGCTACCCGCACCAGCTGTCCGGCGGCATGCGCCAGCGCGTGCTCATCGCTGCGGCGATCGCCGGCCATCCCAAACTGCTGATTGCCGACGAGCCAACCACGGCGCTCGATGTCACTGTGCAGGCGCAGATCCTGCGCATACTGCTCGATCTCGTCGACGAGCAGGGCATGGCGATGATGCTCGTCTCGCACGACCTCGGGGTCATCGCCAGCGTCTGCCAGCGCATCGTCGTCATGTATGCCGGCACCGTGGTCGAGGCGGGATCGAAGACGCGTCTGCTGTCGAGGCCGGCGCATCCCTACACCCTTGGGCTCACGGCGGCGGTCCCCCGCCTGGGCCATGCGAGCGCGCGGGTCAAGGGTATTCCCGGTCAGATTCCCAATCTTCTCGACCCGCCGACCGGCTGCCGCTTCTCGCCACGCTGTCCACGCGCGACGGCCGTCTGCCGGAGCGAGAAGCCGCGCCTTCGGGCGGTCAGCGATGGCCAGCAGGTTGCCTGCCATCATCCGGTGTCGTCTGATGCCTGAGCTCGTCGCAGAGGTGGTCGGCCTGCGCAAGGAATTCACCACGCGCATAGGCCCCTTCAACAAGCGCACCGTCGTTGCCGTGGATGGTGTCG
>JAGRKR010000763.1 GCA_020442225.1 Hyphomicrobiaceae bacterium
TGCGCGTCAGCTCGGGTGCGAGACCGAGCGCGCGCCTCAGGCCCGCGAAGGGCGCCTTGTGACGGCGATAGACCTTGGTGATCGGCGCCAGCTTCATGGCTGGCACGCGGCGGGGATCGCGCGTCACCTCGTGAAAGTGACAGGCCTGCGCGCACTGCCCGCAATGCACGCACGCGTCGAGATAGGCGGCGATATGGGCGCCGGTCAGCGCATTGAACTTCGCGACGGCCGCATCGACGTCGACGGCGCGGGGCGCCGCATTGGTGGGTGTGCCAGAGCTCGGTTGTGTCATGGCGTGAAGCCTCGCCGCCCGTAGGTTGCACCGGTGTAGCCGCGCGCGAAGAGGAACGTGAACGCGTGCATCAATCGGCTGAAGGGGAAATAGATCATGAGCAGCTCGACGCTCAGCATGTGCAGGGCCCGCAGCCCGGCGTGCGCCTCCTGCAGCGCCAGACAGCCCGTCAGCATGGCCAGGAACGTGAGCCACACGCCCATGTGATCGTCGATATCCGTCAGGCCGCGGGAGACGGGATCGGTGAGGCGGCGGACGTAGAGCAGGATGAGGCCGGCGAATGCCGCTTCGGCGGCGATGATGAAGGCCCACCGCGGCATTGCCGGCCAGGGCAGCGTGAAGAACATCTTGTTGAAGAAGGCGATGTGCGGCGCCGCGAACAGCACGAGCGCGAATAGCCCGATGTGGAACAGGTAGCCGGCAAAGAAGTGATAGAGCGTGCGGCCGAGATTGCCGCCGTGCGGCACCGAGTGAAGCACCACGGCCTTGGCGGCGCCCGCGGCGGAGGAAGCGGTCGGGACGCTCAGGTCCTTGGGCCGGCCGATCGCCAGCATGCCGACCAGCCTCCAGACGACGCCGAGCACGAATACGGCGAGCGAGAAGTACCAGAGCGGCCCTTCGATGAACCTCACGATCGTCATGAACCAGCCCTCCCCGCGACGGCATCTCCATGCTCGGCGGCCAACACCTCGGCACGTCGCCGGTCGGTGGTCGCCTGCCCCTTGTGCTCGCGCCACCACAGGTCGTGATGGTCCCGTGCCCAGTTCTCGTCGACGGTGCCGTTCGTCATGCCTTCGAGAGCGCCTTCCATGCCGATCGTGCCGAGATAGATGTGGCCTATGGCGAAAGCGATGAACAGGATCGCGGCCCCGGCATGCACGAGATTGGCGAGTTGCGCGGCCGACCTGTCGGGCAACATGTTCGGGAACAGCAGCGCGAAGCCGCTGACGGACAGCGCGAGCCCAAGCACGATCGACCACCAAAACCAGGTCTTCTCGCCGAAATTGTACTTGTAGGAGCTGGCGTGCCCGCCAAAGAAGCCGCCTCCCTTGAAGAGCCATTTCACGTCGACCCAGCGATAGCCATTGCCCTTCACGAACGTCACGAGCAACGCCAGCGTCGAGGCCAGGAACAACGGTCCGAACAGATTGTGCCCCTGCATCGAGGCGCTCGCCACGACGGCAAAGGCGTACGGACCCAAGACGGGCAGAAGCACGTGCTTGCCGAACATCAGGATGAGGCCGCTCAC
>JAGRKR010000102.1 GCA_020442225.1 Hyphomicrobiaceae bacterium
CCCGCTGGCGCCGGCCGCTGTCGATGACGCGTTGACCAATGCCACGATACGCGGAGGTAGAATGGGCGTCTCGTCGATGCGCACCCCGAACGGGCGCAAGGCATCTTCGACCGCCGAGATGATGGCGGCCGCGGCCGGGATCGTGCCGACCTCGCCCACCCCCTTGATGCCCAATGGGTTGAGCGGCGAGCGATGCACTAAGTGCGTGAGTTCGATCCGTGGCAGCTCCGTCGTCGTCGGCAGCAAGTACTCGGCAAATGTCGTCGTGATTGGCTGGGCCATCTCGTCGTAGCCCATCCACTCGAACAGAGCATTGCCGATGCCGTGCACGGCGCCGCCGATGACTTGGCCATCGACGACCATGGGATTGATCAACTCCCCGCAGTCACTCACGATGACATAGCGCTCCAGCCGCACCGCTCCCGTGGCCCGGTCGACTTCGACCTCCACGGCATGGCAGCCGTTGCTGTAGACGAGCCCCTTCGGCATGAAATTCGCCGTATGCTCGAGGCCCGGCTCTATCCCCTTGGGCAGCGAATAGCCGGGGATGCCCGAGGCCTCCCGCGCGAGATCACCGAGCCCGAGCGAGACGTTGGACTGCCCCTTGAGCCAGATACGTCCGCCGGATAGCTCGAGCGCATCAACAGGTTGCTCCAGGAGTTGCGAGGCGATCAGAAGTGCCTTTTCGCGCACCTTCACGGAGGCTTCGTGCGCCGATGACCCGGCATTGACGGCCTGACGGCTGGCGAAGCCGCCGTGGCCCATCGATGTGTAGCGGGTATCGCCGGCGACCACGTTCACCTGCCCGAACTCGACGCCGAGCTGATCGGCGACGATTTGCGCGAGCATCGTCGCTGTGCTCTGCCCCATCGCGGCAGCGCCGGTATAGACCGAGACACGGCCCGAGCGCCCGACCCGTACGGTCGCCGTCTCGAACGGCCCCCGCCCCGTTCCCTTCGTGGCGTTCGCGAAGCCCACGCCGAGCAACCGGCCGTCGCGCGCCGCCTCTGCGCGACGCGCTTCGAAGCCGTCATAGCCGATCTGATCGAGCGCCATCGCCTGGCAGAGCGGAAAATCGCCGCTGTCGTATTTGACCGGCGTCCCTGCGCGCGTCTTGAGCGGCGTAGTGTAGGGCATCTCTTCGGTCTGGATGAGGTTGCGGCGACGGATCTCCGCGCGGTCGATCCCGATCTCCCGGGCGGCATGATCAAGCAGACGCTCCATGGCGAATGTCGCCTGTGGATAGCCGGCGCCGCGTACCGGCATCGTTGGCACCTTGTTCGTCTCGACGGCCCTGACGCGGAGCTCGTAGGACGGCACCTTGTAAGGGCCGGGCACGGCCGTTGCCGAATTGTAGGAAACGTTGATGCCCTGGGGCGTATAGGCGCCCTGATCGTGCGTCATGTCACCCTTGATGCCGAGGATCTTCGCTTCGGCGTCGAGTGCGATCTCGACCTGCCAGAGCTGGTCGCGCTCCTGGATCGCAGTCAGGAAATGTTCCCGCCGATCCTCGATCCATTTCACCGGGCGCCCCAAGAGACGAGCGGCGATCGTGATCGACACCTCCTCGGGATACGTCAGATACTTGGCGCCGAAGCCACCGCCGACATCGGGCGTGACGACGTGAAGCTCCTCGTCGTCGAGACCGAGCAGCTGCACGAGCGTGAGGCGCACCTCGTGCGGGCTCTGCGTCGACGACCAGACGGTGGTGCGCTGCTCAAGCGCGTCGTGCATGGCCAGCACGCCACGCCCCTCGAGCGGGTGGGCGCAGCCCCGGTGCTGTTTCAGATCGAGCTGAAAGCGATGCGCCGCCGTCGCCGTCGCCCGTTCGTAGTCGCCATAGCTCAGCACGTACTCGGCGAGCACGTTGCCGTCGATATCTCTGTGAACGCGCGGCCCCCCGGCCGTCAGCGCGCTCGTGATGTCTGCCACGGCCTCGAGCGGCTCGTAGTCGATCGCAACGAGCGCGATCGCGTCCTCGGCGATGTAGCGGGAGTCCGCGACGATCAGCACGACGGGTTCGCCGACGTAGCACACTTCATCGAGAGCGAGGACGGGTGGCGTGATGTCGTCGCGCAGGCTCTTCTGAGCGAGGCCGGAGAGCTCCTTGGAGGAGAGCGCCAGCGGAATGCGCTCCTGCGTGAGCGCCGGCCGCAGGTCCGCCATCGTGAGCACGGCGTGAACCCCTTCGAGCGCCCGGGCTTGCGTGACGTCGATGCAGCGTACGAGCGCGTGCGGAAACGGGCTGCGCACGTACGCCGCCTCGAGCATGCCGGAAATGCGGATGTCGTCAACGAAGCGCGCCCGCCCGGTGAGGAGGCTGGCGTCCTCGACCCGCTCGACGCGCTTTCCGAAAGTCGGACCGGTGTGCCTCATGGTGTCAGCTTGCCAACTTTCCGTTCAGGCGCCGAGCGGCTTCGAGTGCCGCCGATACGATTGTCTGATAGCCGGTGCAGCGGCACAGGTTGCCGGAAAGCGCCAGTCGCACGTCGCTTTCCGTCGCGTCGGGGCATTTCGCCAGAAGCTCGGTCAGCGTCATGAGGATGCCCGGCGTGCAGAAGCCGCATTGCAGCCCATGTTGCTCCCGGAATGCCGCCTGCAGGACGCCGAGGCCGTCGGGTGCCTCGGCATCACCCAGACCTTCGATGGTACGCACGGAGCGGCCGGCTGCCTGCACGGCAAGCATGAGGCAACCGCGCACCGCGCGGCCATCGACCAGAACGGTGCAGGCGCCGCAGACGCCGTGCTCACAGCCCAAGTGCGTGCCGGTCAATCCCAGCTCGCGCCGCAGGAAGTCGGCAAGGGTCAAGCGGACGTCGATCTCCCGCGCCTCGCTCCGGCCGTTGACTTCGACCTCGATCCTACGCGTTCGGCTCATGGAGCCCTCCATTTGCCGCGGCGGAGCGCACAAGAGCGAGCTTCAGGGCCCGCTCGGTGAGTGCGACGGCGAGCTGCCGGCGGTAGGCGGCGGGCGCATGGGCATCATCCGTTGCCTCGATGTCGCCGCACGCCTGCGCGGCGGCGCGAACGAGCGCATCTGTGGGCATGCTCCCTGCGAGCATCCGCTCAGCCTCGGCGATGCGCTGAGGTGCGGTGGCGAGCCCGCCGACCGCGAGCGAGGCCCTCTCGATCGCTCCATCCGGCGAACTCGCGATCAGCACCGCCACGGAGGCCTGTGCGAAGTCGCCGTGGCGGCGGGCGAACTCGAGGAATGCGCTGCCGTGACCCGCCGCCCAGGGCGCCACCTCGATGGCGGTCACGATCTCGTCCGGCTCGATGGCCGGCGTCATGTAGAAGGCCGGAAAGTCGCGCATGGCGATGCGCCGCGTGCCGCGCACGCTCTGCGCCTCCACGACGCCGTCACAGGCCATGAGCACACACGGCAGCTCGGCCGCGGGATCGAGATGGCACAGGCTGCCGCCGATCGTGCCGCGATTGCGCGTCTGAACGTGCCCCACCTGCTCGAGCGCCTCGCGCATCAGCGGAAGCCGCCGGGCGATCACATCGCTTTCGAGCAGCTCGTGCTGGCGGGTCATACTGCCGATCCGTACGACTGTGTCGACATCGTCGATATAGGCGAGCTCGGCAATTCGGTTGAGATCGATCACGTGATCGGGTTGCACGAACCGCATATTGAGCATCGGCATCAGCGACTGACCGCCGGCCAGCAGCTTGTGATTGTCAAGCCGCGACGCCAGCTCGAGTGCGCCAGCGAGGGTTTCCGGATCCTCGTAGTCGAAGGGAGGTGGCTTCATGAGGGGTGCCGATGCCAAATCGCTCCACTCATCGCGCGACGTCCCAAGCGGCCTGCTGCGCAGCATTGCGACCGGCCGTCCAGCCGCCCACGAAGCATTCGGCGAGGTTGCCTCCGGAGATGTAGAGATGGCCGAAGACGCCTCCGAGCTCCCCGGCCGCGAAAAGCCTGGGGATCGGCTGGCCGAACGTGTCGATGACCCGCTGTTCCGCGTCATGCACGGGTCCGCCGTGCGTATTGGAGCAGACCGGATGCACCTCGGCGACGTAATAGGGCGGCGTGGCGATTGGCACCATCGACGTAGGAGGTCTCCGGAATGCGGTGTCGCGACGGGCGGCGCAGGCTGCATTCCAGTTGGCAATCGTCTCATCGAGCACTGCCGCGTCCATGCCGGTCAGAGAGGCCAGCGCTGCCACGCTGTCGGCACGCTTGATGATGCGGGCTTCGAGGTCGCGCAGGGTTGTCTCGCTCCATTCGAACTTGAGGCGTCGATCGTTGAAGGTGGGTGAGACGATCGGATATGCGCCGCGTCCGGGCTCGTCCATGATCATGAAGGCCGGATTGCGCTGGTAGCTCATAGACTCCGGATCGAATACCCCCATTGGCCGCCACGAGGTATCCTGCGTGTAGGGCGGGTACTCGTTCATGAAGCGGCGTCCGGAGCGATCGACGATGATCCAGGGCACCTTTACATCGGCACGCGCGGCCTGCCCTGGGATCCAGTCCGGCAGCCGCTTCGGACGGACGCCGAAGGGATAGCCCGGATCGGGATGCCGGAAGCCGTAGACGCCGTGATAGTGCCACATGTGCCAGAGCTGCGCGCCAACATCCTGCGCCATGAGGATGCCATCGCCGGTGTTGCCGGCGTAGGCGGCATTCAATACTGGCTTCTCCTGCCAATACTGCATCTGCATCTCGGGGTTGGCCTCGAAGCCGCCGCATGCCAGCACGACGGCCCTCTTCGCCTGGATGGCCAACAGGCGGCCATCGTGCTCGGCATGCAGTCCGCAGATTGCCCCGTCCTCGTCGGTGATCAGCCGCCGCGCCGGTGTGGACAGCATGACCCTGATGCCGCGGGTGCGGATATTGTCCTCGATCACCTTGAAGAGCCGCACGCCTGCCGCGCGCTGGATGGGCACGTAGCTTGAGACGGAGGGATAGGCGGCGGCAGCGTCGAAATCTGGCACGTGAGCGATGCTGACGTAGCCGAACGTCTCGGTGCCGGGAAAGGGGTAGTTGCCGTCAGCCTGGCGTTGATCGATCGTGGCGCCCGACACCTTCACGAGCTTCGCGAAATAGTCGGGCATCGCCTTCATGCCGACGGCGAGCGCTCTCAAGACACTGTCCGGTGTTGTTCCGGCATTGGTAGCCTTGAGGTGCAGGAAGCCCTTCTCGGCGTCCGCGACTATCCTGACGTTGCCGCCCGAGGTGATGGAGATGCCGCCCGGGTCCGGCATCTTCTCGATGACGAGCACCTTGGCGCCGGCATCATGTGCCTCGATCGCCGCCACCGCGCCCGCGTAGCCGTAGCCCACGATCACGACGTCTGCCGCCTCGTCCCACGTCTTCGGACACCGCCGCGACGGCGCGCGATTTCCCGTCATGCGCTCACCTCGTCATTTCCTGCTGCGCCATCCTGGTGTCTTCGCCGACACGACTTCAACGAGGACGCGAGCTATGAGCTTCCCTCTGCCGCCTCCTCGGGCGTGACACGAACATAGATCCGCCCGTCTACGACCTCGACCGGGAAGGTCTTCAAGGCGTGAATGACGGGAGCGCCGAGCGCCTTGCCGGACTTGATATCGAAGCGACCTTGATGGAAGGGACATTCGACGACGCAATCCACGACGACGCCGTCGGAGAGGTAGGCGTGCTCGTGCGTGCAGACGTCTTGAGTGGCGTAGAACGCACCCTCGACGCGATAGATGGCGACCGCGAGATTGCCGACGATCATCTGCTCGACGTCCTCGTCCTCGAAATCGCTCGCCTTGCCGGCGAGATGCCAGTGTTCGCCAGCCGGCACGTTCGTCATGAAACCACCCTTCCCTCTTTGAAGCTGAGCCGGGGTTCTGCCTCTAATCCAGCCGGCAGAGCCAGCTCTTGTCGACGACCTCGTTGTTCTTCTTCCGCTCGTCGATGATTCGTGCCGCCTCCTCGCGCGAGACAATCGAGCCGCGCCGCACTTCGCGATCGACAGCCAGCAGGCTCGCGCCCATCGGCTTCAGCTCGCTGGCGATCATGCGGTTGATCTCCGGCAGGGCGAAAAACGGCGCTTGCGGCAGGACGTGGTGCTCGGAGTGGTACGGCATGTTCCAGCACAACGCGCGCATGAGGAAGCTGGCATGCGTGGACCTGGTGTTCGTCCTGACGTCCGGTCCCTCCTCGCAGCCCTTGTGCTCGGCGATCCGCCAGGCGCGCTGCAACGGCTCTCCCATCATGCGCGGCAGGATCCAATAGACCAGCGGCGCCCAACTGCCAAAGTAGATCGCCGTGGCGGCGATCAGGCCGTATATGGCCAGCATGATGCGGGCCTCCAGATAGATCCGTGGCAGATCGGCCTTCGGCACGTACCAGGAGTCCTGCGGTCGCATGCGGCCCAGGGCGTGCTTGGTGATGACCACCGGGAAGGTTGTCCAGAACCGCCAGCCGAGCAACTGCTCAAAGTAGTGCTGCCACGTTGTCGGTCCCGGCAGCACCATCGCCGGATCCTTGCCCTGGATCTGCGTGTATGTGTGATGCACCGCGTGCCGGTAGCGGTACCAAGTGGGCTGGCTGATGTAGACGACGCTCACGAGCCAATAGGCGGTCTCGTTGAGCCAGCGCGTGCGGAAAGCAGTGCCGTGGCTGCACTCGTGCATCGGCGCGAACAGGCAGGCGAGCACGGTTCCGTGGGCCCACATGGCGAGCACCATCCAGAAGGTGCCGTAGGTCAGGTAGATGGCTAGCGCGCCGGCGCCAATGGCCAGGAAATGCCCGACAAGATAGGTCAGGCCGATCGCATCGCTGCGTCTAGTGAGGCGCTTGCGCTCCTTCTTGTCGATGAGCTGGAAGGGATCGAAAACCATCTCCTGGCGCTTCATGGCGTTCCTCCCGGCAGGGCTCGCCTGCCATTACCGCGCTGAAAAGACTCCGACGTCAGCGACCGGAGTCCTCATTCTTGTGATGTTGGGCAGCAGCGCGGTATAAATCAAATTCAAAACTTTGATGCTTGGCATAGAGCAGAGCTATGACACCAGCACAGGCCCGGGCGTTCCAAGCGGTAGCCCTCGAGGGCAGCTTCACCAAGGCCGCGCTCAGCCTGGGCGTCAGCCAGCCGACGATCACCACCCAGGTGAAGCAGGTCGAAACGCTCTTCAATGTCGAGCTCTTCCATCGCACCAAGCGTGGCGTCCAGCTGACGCCGACCGGCGCCGAGCTGCTCTCCATCGTGCGACGCATGTTCGGCAGCTACGGCGAAGCCGTGGATTTTCTGCAGGAGGTCGGCGGATTGCGACGCGGTCATCTGCGGGTCGGATCGTACGGCCCCTACGACGTCATGCGGATGCTCGCGCATTTTTCACAGCGCTATCCGGGCGTTCGGGTCTCCGTAAGTTTCGCCAACTCGCGCGACCTCACCAGCAAGCTCAAGGACTACGAGATCGACGTGGCCGTGCTCGGCCGGACCGAGCCACAACCCGAGTTCCGTCTCATCCCGTTCTCCACGCCGTCGCTCATCATCATCGCGCCGAATGTGCCGCCGTGGAGCACTGCGACGGCGATCCGTCCCGCCCAGCTCAAGGATCTGCCTCTCGTCATGCGCGAGCGCGGTTCGGCCGCGCGTCAGGCCTTCGAGGGGCTGCTGCTGCGCGCCGGCATTTTCAGGAGCGAATTCACGGAGCTCGGCAGTCGGGAAGGCGTCGTCAGCGCTGTCGCTGCCGGCATGGGCGTATCGGCCATCTTCGACGAAGGGCTCTTGCCCGAAAGCAAGGTCGTGAGGCTGGCCATCGAGGGGCGTCGGATAACTTCACCCATCGAGGTGGCCTGCCTCAGGGAACGGCAGAACCGGTCAATCATCCGCGTTTTTCTCGAGACAGTCCGGGAATTGCTGGCCGCGGATAAGGCTTTGCAGCGGCGTTGACGATGCGGCCGTCATAGGCCCAGTACATGCAGTGTATTGATATTATGTATTTGCCGATCTGCGCTGGACGCTCGTCTAATGCCTAGGAAGCGCCAGTCTGACGCCTTCGACGAAATACGAGCCACCACTCACGAGCCTTCAGCGATCCGATTTCGGCGCGACGTTGACAGATGCACTAGGTCCTGCGGCCCCGGCATCGTCCCGGCTGCACGAATGAGTGGAGAGTTGCGATGCCCGTCGATCGTCAGATCCGTTTACGACCCCGCTATCTCGCCACCTTGCTCGCGGGCGCTCTTGGCGCCAGCATCGTCACCACGGCAGCCTTCGCCCGCAACTTGACGGTTGTCGGCGGGTCCACGGGCGGCGCCTATTATCAGGTCGCCGCCGCCTTCGCCGAAATCATCAAGTCCGAAATTCCCGGTCTCACCGTTACCGTCATTCCCGGCGGCGGCTGGGCGAGCCTCGAGCGGCTGACGCCGGAGTCCAAGCTGGCTGACGTGGCGGTCGTGGAGAACGTGCTGACGACGCTCGCGGTAAAGGGTGAGGGGCCGACCAAGAAGAAGTACGACTTCCGCATGATCGCCGCCGTGCGCGGTCCGAGCATCGCGCAGGCCGCCATCGTCGCCAAGCTCGGCATCAAGTCGTTCGACGACATTCGCACGCGCAAGTACCCGATCCGCATCGCCACGTTCGAGCGGGCCCAACTCGTAACTCCTATGGCGCTCGATATCCTCGCCGCCTACGGGCTGACCGAGAAGTTGATCACCTCGTGGGGCGGCAAGATCATCTACGGCTCCATGGGGCAGGGTATGCAGATGATCATGGACGGGCGCGCCGACATGTGGATCACGGGCGGCTCGGTCTTCCCACACCCGCGCTTTATTGAGCTCGGCACCAAGGAAGCGTTCCGGCTTCTGCCGATCAGCAAGGACGTGGCGACGAAGGTTGCCGCGAAATATGGCGCCGACATCGAGCAGGTGCCAGCCGGCGCCTATAAGAGCGCAAACGGCGAATATGAGACCTACTACACGCCTAAGCTCATCCTCGGCCTGGCGGTTCGCAAGGATCTCCCCGACGAACTCGTCTACAAGATGACTGCGGCGCTGGCCAAGCACAAGGAGCGCTTCTGGGCCGTTCACAAGCAGCACCGCTTCTACAAGCCAGAGGTCGCCTGGCAGAACATCGGATCTGCAAAGCTCCATCCCGGTGCAGAGAAGTGGTACCGCGAGAAAGGCTACATCAAATAGATCGCCGGGAACGGGTGGCGGTGGAGCAACGGCGTCGCTGTGCACCGCGCGGCGATGCGCGTTGCTCTGAACCTGGCGAGGCTACAGAAGGGGCTGGGTCTTGATGAGCGACCGGCTGGCAGCTCTGACGGTGCGCGGCATGGCGATCGTGCTGGCCGTGTTCCATTTGTATACGGGCTACTTCGGCGCCTTTTATCCCTACGTCCAGCGCGCCATTCCCGTGACGCTCAGTGTCGTCATCATTCTGCTCACGATCCCTGCCATCAAGTCCAGCGTGAGCAAGGACGGCAAGCGCCATGTCGATGTGGTGAGCATCCTGCTGGCCCTTGCGGCGATCCCGGCGTTTGGTTTCATCGCTCTATACTCGGAGTACCTCACGACACGCTGGCCCTTGACGCCGACCTTCGCACCGACACCCCTCGAGATTGCGCTCGGCGTCACCGCTGGCGTCGTTTTGCTCGAAGCCTGCCGGCGGGTCATGGGCCCCGTCCTCGTGATCATTGCGGTCCTGGCGATCCTCTACGCGACGCTCGGCAATCTCATTCCCTGGCGCACCGTGGCGCATCGTGGGTTCACCGCCCTCCAGGTCCTCGACCATATGTATCTGACGCAGGAGGGCCTGTGGGGATCGGCGCTAGGCATCGCCGCAACCTATATCGCGCTCTTCGTGATCTTTGGCGCATTCGCTGAAAAGGCTGGCACGTCGGGGGCGCTCGTCGATCTCACGACAGCGATCGCCGGTCATCTCAAGGGCGGTCCCGCCAAGGTGGCGACGGTATCGTCCGGCCTTGTCGGCTCCGTCACCGGCTCGACCGTGGCGAACGTCTATACGACCGGGCAATTCACGATCCCGCTGATGATCCGCATGGGCTACCGGCGCCCGATGGCCGGGGCGGTCGAAGCTCTCGCCTCGAATGGCGGCCAGATCATGCCGCCCGTCATGGGCGCGGCGGCCTTCATTCTCGCGGCGTATGCCAGCGTCCCCTATACGCAGGTCGCCCTCGCCAGCCTCATCCCGGCGATAATCTACTATGCGGGTCTGTACTGGTACATCCACCTGGAGGCGGAGAAGCACGGCCTGTCCGGGCTCCCCCTCGCCGAGAAGCCATCGGTCTTGTCGGTGCTGCGGCGTAGCGGTCACCTGCTGTTGCCGCTCGTCCTGCTCATCGGCCTGTTCACCTATGGCTTGTCCCCGACCAGATCGGCCTTCATCGCGATCATGTCAACCGTCGTGGTGAGCTGGGTGCGCGCCGACACGCGCATGGGACCGCGAGAGATCCTTGCTGCCCTGGAGCGGGGTGGACGCGAGGCGACGATGATCCTGGTGATCTGCGCCACGATCGGGTTCGTGATCGGTGCATTTACACTGACGGGCCTCGGCCTCAACATCTCGAGCGCGCTGCTGTCGCTGTCGGGCGGCAACTTCGTCCTGCTTCTGCTGCTCGTCGGTATCGCCTGCCTGGTGCTCGGCACGGGCATGAACACTGTGGCGGCGTTTCTCCTGGTATCCGTCGTTGCCGTGCCGACCTTGCGTGAGCAAGGCGTCGATATCCTCGTCGCCAATATGTTCGTGTTCTATGCCGCGCTGCTGTCGCATATCACACCGCCCGTCTGTTTGGCGATTTTTGCGGCGGCGAGCATCGCCAACACCAGCTCCTGGGAAACGGCGTTCGAGGGATTGCGCATGGGCGTCATCGCCTATCTGCTGCCGTTCCTCATCGTCTTCTACCCAAGCCTGCTCTTGAAGGCCACGCCGCTCGCCACCGCCATCGACGTCGCCACCGTCGTGGTCGGCATGATGTCCATCACGGTCGCTATCCAGGGCTGGCTGTGTGGAAGGCTGGGCCTCATTGAACGCCTGTGGGCGGTGATCGCGGGCGTCCTCCTGATGTGGCCGACTGTGCCTTCGACCATGACCGGTGGCGCCATGGCCATGGCGTTGTTCGTGTGGACCTGGTTGCGCCAGACCCGCAACCGCCCCGTGGTCGAGGACAGCGCCTAGCTACGCCCTTGCTGCCCCTGGTCGTTCGTTTACGCAAGCGCGCAGACACGCGGCGCGATGCTCAGGCGACAAGCTCGAGCGTAGAGGCTTCGAAGAGTTCCTCTGGCGCAACGCGCCGCTGCGTCAGGCAGTCTTCCTGCGAGTAGCGCGTCATCGTGGCGATTTCCTCACGGTTGCGCGCAAAACCGTAGGACCAGAAGTCTTCGCCCATCAGGCGTCGTACGTCGTCGAGTACCGCCATCGGCCACGGCAGCGTCAGTCGAAACGCATTGACCAAGCCGATCTCGGCGATTGCCAGATTGCGCGCGGCGACACAGGCGCGGAACAGCTTGGCCGACAGATCCGGATAGGCGGCCGCCACGTCGTTGCGGATCGCCAGGCAGTGCATGATCGGAAAGAAGCCGGTCTGGCGGTGGTAGTCCGCCTCGACGCGACGGTAGTCCGGGAAGAGGCGCGCCACGGGCTTGGCCGGATCGTCGACGCATGTTGGCACGCGGGTCGAGATTACCGCGTCGAGGTCGCCGCGCGCCAGCATGCTGTCGAGTGTTTCGCCCGCCGGAACCGGTGTCACCGAAATGTGGCGTGGTAAGTCCAGGCTCAGCCGCTCGCCGAGGCCTGGCGTGACGACACCGCCCGTGTGCCAGCTCGCATCGGCGACGCCTATACCGTGGAAATCCCGCAGGATGCCGCGCATCCAGAGGATGGCGGTCTGCTGATACTCCGGCACCCCGATGCGCTTTCCCTTGAGGTCTTCCGGTCGCGTAATGCCCCGGTCCGTGCGCACAAAGACACCCGAGTGGCGAAACGCGCGAGAGAGAAACACTGGTATCGCCGTGTAATGGGCGCGCCCTTGCGCGGTCATCAGCATGTGGCTCGACATCGACATTTCCGTGAGCTCGTAGGTCGCCTCGCGGACCGCGCGACGAAAAATCTCCTCGGGCTCCCCCGGAACCGGATTGAGATGAACGCCCTCGATGGAGACGCGTCCATCGAACAGCGGGCGTGTGCGATCGGTGAGGACACAGGCGATGTTCAGCGAGATGTCGGACATGTGAGACCCTGCCATGGCGCTTCGGGGCACGTTGACGGTGATCGCGAGGGGCTGTCTCAGGCGCTGTGAGCCGCGATGTACTGCCGGCAGGCTTCGGTCAGCCGTGCCTCCGGCGTGCCGCCCGCAGTGTCCGACCGGGTGCCGTAGAGTTGCCACCACTGCATGATAGCGATCAGGGGGTTGAGCGCGGTGAAATCTTCCTCGTCGCGCTTCGTCGCCGCGACGCTGATCGCCCGAGCCACAAGGGCCTGTTGATCGGCCGTGAGATCGAACTCGATCTCACCCATGAAATCGTCATCCATGTCCATGACGCTCGACTCCCAGTTTCGAATAATGCCTTGGCCAATTTCATTCGACATCGCGGCAAGTGTTCTTCAGTAGCGCAACCGAGCGGCCATCGGCGGGAGAAATTAACGGCTGCCGCCCCGGACGAACAGCCCGCGCAGTCTGCTGAGGAATACACGCCACACCAACGAGAGCCCACTCAATGGCTGAGATGGGACCGACTGGGACGCACTGACGGCACGCTCCGCCTGCTCGCCATGTTCGGCGTCGCTTTGAAGGCGTGAACCGCTGCCCGAAGACGAGCGAATTTTCTTGGAGAGACACTCGGAAAACTGACCGACGAGTTCCTCGGCAACATCCTTGATCACCCCTTGCGCGCGGCCATACTGGGCGACCGTTCCCGAAAGCTGCAATTCAGTGACCATCTGCACCTGCGTATTGCCATCTCGTGGTGCCAAGCTAAAGACGACTTTTGCGTTCGCACCGCCTCTGCCCCTCTGGTCAGTCCCACGTGCATCCAGTTTGGCCAGCCTGTTCGCAGTGTCGACCTCTATCAGTTTTGCTATTCCCTGAAACGCGAGCACGACAGGGCCGAGTTTGAGCGACACCTTGCCCTTGTAAGTGTTGTCGGGAAGCGACTCGATGAGTTCCGCGCCGGGCATGCAAGGAACGATCGACGGTACATCGAGCAACATTGGCCAAGCCTGCTCGATCGGCAACTCGACTGTAAAAGTATTCTGGATTCTCATCGCCATTGGCCTTCCGCGCAGACTACTTGGTCATCCTGGTCAATAGGATGCGATCAGCATCCGCAAGAGCAAGACTCGAGCTTTCCCTTCGGTCCGAGCAGGCGCAACCTCTCGACAGAACTGAGTATGCGCAGCCCGACGTGAGATCTTGGGAACACAAAAACTCTAGCGCCTCCCACCGTGCGGCCGCTGGACCTTTGCGCCCTCTCGGATGTGAGAAAAGCTCTTGAAAGCAGGGCAGCTCTCCGAACTTTGCGGTTGGCGCGATCTCGCCCCGCAACGGCGATGCCTTCCCTGGCGTTCGGAGCAAGAGCGGACTTTGACCAGCCCCCACCGAGTGGTCCAGTTCGAATGCTAGTTCATAGGCTATCTCTCCGCCAGACCGAGCGTTGCCCAATGGCAGCTTGTTGGTCTCTTGCCCAAATCAGAACAACAAGGCCCTCGAGGCCATCAGCCGACGCGGTCGTCCAAGCGCCGCTTGGCTTGGTAGGTTGAATCGCGCGCCCTTCTCGTATGATCACCTTGCTTCGAGCTCGATTGCAACACAGGTGTTGAGCACCTGCGCAGGCTCTGCTGGAGGGCGAGGGCTGCCGATCCCGACCGAGTTCGTTTGGCATGCCCCTGCCCAGCTGCGGACATGACTATGCGCGGCAGGGCGAGGGCGAACGATAGACCGCTCGACAGCCACTTGTGTAAGGGTGTGACTCTGTGCGGTGCGACGTTCGCTGTACTGCACGAGTCCGTAGATGGCCCGAGGCTGCTTGTCGTGCACAGATCAATGGCCGACGCGACCGAGGGTCTTGCGGACATTGCCTCGGGCAAAGGCGCCTGAGGTAGCCGCACCCTTGCGAGGCAGCGCGCCTTGCTCGCGCTTATCCCCCTGTCGCGAACCGGAACCCATGAAGAGCCACCAGAGCGGCGGCTGTGCCCGCGGGAGTCACGGCCGCAAGCTGGAGGCGTCGGCGCGTTGGTGACATATCGGGGCGTGCACTCGATTGTCTGACCATGACGAGCGACACGCCGATGAACGCGCCACCTGAGCTGCGGCCAGTGACGGCATCGTGGGCGCTGCCGGTGGTGGGCGCGACGAGATTCGGGCTCCAGGCCTTGCGAGAACTGACAAGCCTACGCCTTGCGGACGCGTGGCCCCATATAGTCGAAGATGTTCTGAATGAAGGTGCGCTCGGCGATGACTTCCCGTACCTCCTCCGACAATTCGGAAACCGACTGAGTTCCAGCAAGCTTTTCCCGAGCTACAGCTCGGGAAAATCTTGCCCAACCCTCTGCTGTCAGGCTGGGCATCGGTCCGTCAAATTCCCTTAGTGCGCGCAGAAACTCTGCATCTTCTTGCTCCTGAGACAGCCCATTGTCGATTTCGATGCCCAGACGGTCGAGGGCCTCTATCGTGTCTGAGACGTCATCTGCCGTGATCTCCTTCCGAGCCTCCAGGCCGGCTCCGATAATCGACTCCAACTCGGCAAGAGTGATTGTTCCGCCGACGCGAGCCAGGTCCAGAACAGAGGCCACGTATTCGTCTGCTGGGTCGAACAGCACCGCCATGCATTTCTCCCTTGGTGATCGTGCAATTCGATCTTACCAGACGGGCCATGTGACATGTTGGTGCGGTCGTGCACGCCGATGCACAACCCGGTGCTTAGTGGACGCGACAAATTCAAGAGAATCAGCGGTGGACGGTGAGGAGCCAAGGAGAGAGGCCTCAAAACTCTGGAGCCGGTCTTCAATCAGCGCAAGCTCATGGCCGACCACTCAGTCATCCAGGTCGACCATGAAAGCGGACTCTGGCAGGGCCTGAGGGGCGCGCATCACACCTTGGCGTTTCCGGCGGGTCGAAGCGCCCTTGAAAGGGCCGCGCGGCAGGTGGGGCCATGGCAGCAAACGGCGACCCGGGTGAGCGTTGGGGATAGTCTGACCCGGATTGCCGCACCCCATGCAGACGTCGCGCTGCTGGAGCCTGTTACGGTCACCCGTGTGATAAGCCGCGTCAATGGTGTGGAGAGAGTTCCCCGCGACTCACGCTGCCACCTGCAAGGCGTGATCGGCTGAGTGGCGAGAGAGCAACGCTCGCACGTCGGGTGGCTCCGAGGGCGCAGGCGATCGAGGCCTGCTCTCAGTGCAGCGACACGTTGCTCCAACTCGCGCTTGCGACGCGCTTGGGAATGCTCGCGGCGCAGCGCCAGCAGCGGTGCGCAGGCCGCGGCGCTGCCCCCGCGGGTGATGCGGCGGCAGTCGTCC
>JAGRKR010000764.1 GCA_020442225.1 Hyphomicrobiaceae bacterium
TCGCGCGTCGAGAGCGTCAGCACGTAGCCGCGCCGCCCTTCCGCATCCACCGTCTCGCCGGCAAGACGACCCGGCATCTGCCGCACGAGCTTGTCCCGCGTCGCGAAGAGGCCGACGTAGGGCCCCCCGAAATTGAGGCCGTTGCCGATCGATTGCCCCTCCGCAGCGACGATATCCGCCCCCATGGCGCCGGGCGACCGGAGCGCGCCGAGCGCCACGACCTCTGTGACGACGACGACCAGAAGGGCGCCAGCCGCGTGAGCCGCATCGGCGATCGGGGTGAGGTCGCGGATCTGCCCGAACACGCTCGGATACTGCACGACCACACACGAGGTCTCGCGGTCGATGCGCGCGGCGATATCCTCGGCGCCCGTCGGATCGACCGGCAGGGCGTCGACCGTCGAGCCGCCGTGATGCGCCAGCGTCTGGATGACGTCGAGATACTGGGGATGCAGGCCGCCGGAAACGATCGCCTTCTTGCGCCGCGTCACCCGATGGGCCATCAGCACCGCCTCGGCCGCCGACGTCGAGCCGTCGTACATGGAGGCGTTCGCCACATCCATGCCGGTCAGGAGCGCCACCTGGGTCTGGAACTCGAACAGGTATTGCAGCGTGCCCTGCGTGATCTCCGGCTGGTACGGCGTGTAGCTTGTCAGAAACTCGGAGCGCTGGATCAGGTGATCGACCGTCGCCGGCACGTGATGGCGATAGGCGCCCGCGCCGATGAAGAACGGCACCGCGCCAGCCGGCGTGTTGCGCGCGGCCAGCCGCCCGAGCTCGCGTTCGACTTCGAGCTCCCCCTTGGCGCGAGGCAGCTCGGCCAGCTCCGCCAGCAGCTTGTCCTTGGGGACAGCAGCAAACAGCTCGTCGACTCCGGCGACGCCGATGGCCGCCAGCATGGCCGTGCGGTCGGCTGGCTCGAGCGGGAGATATCGCATCAGTGGCTCTCCGCGACCAACTTGTCATAGCCGGCCTTGTCGAGCAGACCGTCGAGCTCCGCCTTGTCCTTCAGGCGCAGCTTGAAGAACCAGGCACCGCTCTCGGCATCCTCGTTGACGAGCGCCGGCGTCTCGGCCAGCGCGGCGTTCGACTCCACGACCTCTCCGGAAACTGGCGCATAGACCTCCGAGGCCGCCTTGACGGATTCGACCACGGCCGCCTCGTCGCCCTTGGCGAAGGTCTTGCCGACCTCCGGCACCTCCACGAACACCACGTCGCCGAGTTGCTCCTGGGCATGATTGGTGATGCCGACGGTGCCGATGTCACCATCGATGCGGATCCACTCGTGATCCTTCGAGTATCTGACGTCTGTCATCATGAGCCTCCCGGGCGTGTGTCTTCAGGACTTGTGGCGATAGCGATGGGGAGCGAAGGGCAGCACCGCGACACGACCCGGCAGGGCCTTGCCGCGCACCACGAGTTGCACAGGCGTGCCGGGCGTCTCGTGCCCGCGCGCCACATAGCCCATGGCAATGGGACCGTTGACGGTCGGACCGAAGCCGCCCGAGGTGACGACGCCGATCGGCGTCCCGTCGCCTGCGCGGATCTCGGTGCCCTCGCGCGCCGGCGCACGCCCCTCGGGGACGATGCCGACACGCTGCCGGCTCGGACCGTCCGCGAGCTCGCGCTGGATGCGGGTCGCACCGGGAAAACCGCCTTCGACGCGGCGGCGCTTCTGAATGGACCACGTCAGCGCCGCCTCGATGGGCGAGGTCGTGGTGTCGATGTCGTGGCCGTAGAGGCAGAG
>JAGRKR010000010.1:0-2390 GCA_020442225.1 Hyphomicrobiaceae bacterium
GGCGATCTCGGTCTTGCCGACGCCAGCCTCGCCCTCGAGCAGCAGCGGCCGTTCGAGCTTCAGCGCCAGGAAGAGCGCGGTCGCCAGCCCGTCCTCGGCGACATAGCCGCCGCTTTCGAGCAAGGCTCTGGTCCCGTCGATATCGCCGGGCAGGGCCGTCATCGGCGTGCCTCGCCGCGCTCCGTCAGGCACGGACCACAGCCTGCCATCAGCCAGCCGCCACCAGTGCCCGCTCGGCGATCACCGGGATGAGCGCGGCGCGATACTCCGCGCTGGCGTGCAGGTCGCTCAAGAGATCGCCGGCAGGCACCGTGACGCCGGAGAGCGCCGCGGCCGCGAAGTTCGACGCCAGCGCCGCCTCGAGCTCCTTCGAGCGATACACGCCAGAGCCGCCGGCGCCCGTCACCGCCACGCGCACGCCCGCCGTCGTCTCGGCCACGAACACGCCGACCAGTGCGTAGCGCGAGGCGCGCTGCGCCATCTTGGCGTAGCCCGCACGCCGGGGCACCGGAAAGCCCACCGCAGTGATCAGTTCGCCCGGCTCGAGCGCCGTCGAGAAGAGACCCGTGAAGTAGTCGTCGGCTGCGATGTTGCGCTTGTTCGTCACGATCGTGGCGCCGAGAGCCAGCACGGCTGCCGGATAGTCGGCGGCAGGATCGTTGTTGGCGAGCGAGCCGCCGATGGTGCCGGCGTTGCGCACCTGCGGGTCGCCGATCGCCTCGGCCAAGGCGGCGAGCGCGGGGATCGCGGCGCGCACCTCGGCGCTTGCGGCCACTGCCGCATGCGTGGTCATGGCGCCGATGCCGACCGCCTTGCCGTCCGTGTGCACGCCCTTGAGCTCGGCGAGGCCCGACAGATCGACCAGCGTCTCGTGTCGCGCCAGCCGCTGCTTCAGGGTTGGGATCAGGGTCTGACCGCCAGCGAGCGGCCGCGCCTCCTCGCTCGCCAGTGCCGCCACGGCGTCCGCGATGGAGCGGGGGCGCTGATAGCTGAATCCATACATGCTCCGTCCTCCCCTACTCGGCCGCGGCGCGGCCAGCCGCACCGCCGACCGCGCGCCAGATACGCTCCGGCGTCGCCGGCATGTCGATGTGCAGCACGCCCCTGTCCTTGAGCGCGTCGCAGATGGCGTTGATCACGGCCGGTGGCGCGCCGATGGCGCCGGCCTCGCCGCATCCCTTGACGCCCAGCGGATTGTGCGTGCAGGGCGTGCTCGTGGTCGCCACCTTGAAGAACGGCACGTCGTCGGCGCGCGGCATGCAGTAGTCCATGTAGCTGCCGGTAATGAGCTGGCCCTCGTCGTCGTACACGCATTGCTCGAGCAGGGCCTGGCCGATGCCTTGCGCGAGGCCGCCATGCACCTGCCCCTCGACGATCATGGGGTTGATGACGTTTCCGAAGTCGTCGGCGGCCGAGAACGACACGATCGTCGTCTCGCCGGTGCGGGGATCGATCTCGACCTCGCAGATGTAGGTGCCGGCCGGAAACGTGAAGTTCTTCGGGTCGTAGAACGCCGTCTCCTCGAGCCCCGGCTCGATCTCCTCGATCGGATACTTGTGCGGCACATAGGCCGTGAGCGCGATCTCCCCGAAGGTCTTCTGCTTGTCGGTGCCCTTCACCTGATAGGCGCCGCCCTCGAACACGATGTCGGCCTCCGCGGCCTCCAGCAGATGGGCGGCGATCTTGCGGCCCTTGGCGATGACCTTGTCGAGGGCATTGACGATGGCCGTGCCACCGACCGCGATCGAGCGCGAGCCGTAGGTTCCCATGCCGAACGGCACCTTGGCGGTGTCCCCGTGCACGATCTCGACCTGCTCCATGGGAATGCCGAGCTTGTCGGCGACGACCTGGGCGAACGTCGTGTCGTGGCCCTGGCCATGGCTGTGCGAGCCCGTCAGCACCGAGACCGAGCCGGTCGGATTGACGCGAACGGTCGCCGCCTCGTAGAGGCCGGCGCGGGCGCCCAGCGCACCCACGAGACTCGACGGCGCGATGCCGCACGCCTCGATGTAGCTGGCCACGCCGATGCCGCGCAGTTTGCCACGCGCCTTGGCCTCCGCGCGGCGCGCCTCGAAGCCCTTGTAGTCGGCGAGCGACATGGCCTTGTCGAGGCTCGCCTCGTAGTTCCCCGTGTCATAGACGACGGCAACCGGCGTCTGGTAGGGGAACTGGCTCGGCTGGATGAAATTGCGGCGGCGGATCTCCGTCTGGTCGAGACCCATCTCCATGGCGGCCTTGGTCATCAGCCGCTCGAGCAGGAACGTCGCCTCGGGCCGTCCGGCGCCGCGATAAGCATCGACGGGCACCGTATTCGTGAAGACGGCCTTGACGTTGCAGTAGATGGCGGGCGTCGTGTACTGGCCGGCGAGCAGCGTGCCGTGCAGCCACGT
>JAGRKR010000010.1:2511-3549 GCA_020442225.1 Hyphomicrobiaceae bacterium
TCGCGCCCGTGGGCATCGGAGATGAAGGATTCGGTGCGCTCCGCCACCCACTTGATGGGCCGGCCGATCTTCTTCGAGGCGAAGGTGACCAGCGCCTCCTCGGCGTAATGGTAGATCTTGGAGCCGAAGCCGCCGCCGACGTCGGGGGCGTAGACCCTGAGCTTGTGCTCGGGGATCGACAGCACGAAGGCGCCCATGAGAAGGCGGATCACGTGCGGGTTCTGGCTCGTGGTGACGAGCGTATAGTCCTCGGTCGCGGGATCGAATGAGCCGATGGCGGCGCGCGGCTCCATGGCATTCGCCACCAGCCGGTTGTTGACGAGGTCGATCTTCGTGACGTGATGCGCCTTGGCGAAGGCGGCATCGACCGCGGCCTTGTCGCCGAGCTCCCAGTCGAAACAGAGGTTGCCCGAGGGCTGCTCGTGCACCTTCTCGCCGCCAGCGAGCGCCTTGCGCATATCGACGACGGCCGGCAACTCCGCGAACTCCACGACGACCAGCTCGGCGGCGTCCTTGGCGGCGTTGAGCGTCTCGGCGATGACGGCGACGATGGGATCGCCGACGTGCCGCACCTTGCCCTCGGCGAGTATCGGGTGCTTCGGCTCCGCCATGGGCGAGCCGTCACGGCTCGTCACCAGCCAGCCGCAGGGCAGGCCGCCGACACCCTCGAAATCCTTCGAGGTCAGCACGGCGACGACGCCGGGCGATGCGGCGGCGGCGGCCGTGTCGATCGACTTGATCGTGGCATGGGCCACGGGCGAGCGCACGATATAGCAACAGGTCTGGCCGGGCAGGCTCATGTCGTCGGTATAGCGGCCGATTCCCTTGAGGAAACGGAAATCCTCGCGGCGCTTGACGGCGGCGCCGATCATCGGGCTGGTCATGTCAAAACTCCGTGGCTGCGTGCATGTCGCGCATCAGGGGCCGAGGCGGCTCATTCGGCGGCGGCTTGGCGGCTCATTCGGCGGCGGCTTGGCGGCTCATGGCAGTGGCGGCGGACTGCACCGCCTTGACGATGTTGTGATAGCCCGTGCAGCG
>JAGRKR010000765.1 GCA_020442225.1 Hyphomicrobiaceae bacterium
TTCCTCGGCGCGGGCCGCCTCGACACGCTTGCGCTCGGCTTCCTCGGCGCGGGCCGCCTCGACACGCTTGCGCTCGGCTTCCTCGCGTCGGCGCTCCGCAGCTGCGGCACGAATGGCTTCGAGGCGCTTGCGCTCCTCCTCGACGATCCGGCGCGCTTCGGCGCGCTCACGCTCTGCGCGCTGCTCCGCTTCGGCGCGCTGCTCTGCCTCGGCGCGCTTCAATGCCGCCTGGCGCGCGGCTTCCGCTTCCTCCAGACGCTTCAACTCGGCCTGGCGCGCAGCCTCGGCCTCTTCCAGCCGCTTCAACTCGGCCTGACGGGCCGCCTCGGCTTGCTGACGCTCGCGATCCTTCGCCTCGCGCGCGATGGCGTCGCGCAAGCGACGCTCGTCCTCCGCACGTTGCGCCGCCTCGCGTCGCCGTGCCTCGTCCTGCTGGGCGCCACGCGCAAAACGCTCCGCCAGGGCGTCCGCCGCCTCTCGGGCAGGCTCGGCATGTGCGATCGGCATCGCAAGAAGGATCGCCGCGGCGAGCAAGAGGCCCAGCCGTGCGACCCGTGAGCCGCTGAGCGGGCAGGCGAGGCGGTGGGGGCGCATCATGATATCTGCCTTCATCAAATCGGGGCAGTCGTCGACAATACTGCACAGTGTTCTGGCACGATTGGGGCAGCATGGAGGACAAGAGCTGAACCAGTCATGAATTTCCCCGCAGAAGGGCGGCAATGCCCTCCCGGAATGTCGGATGGCGCAGCTCGAGACCGAGCTCGCGCTTCAGCAGGTCGTTTCGCACGAGCTTCGACTCCTCGTAGAAGGAGCGCCCCATCTCCGACAGCTGCGCTTCCGCGAAAGGGACGGCCGGCAGCGGCGCCAGCCCCATGAGCTCCGCCGCGAAAGCAACGACGTCCGAGGCGGCGGCCGGCTCGTCGTCCGTGACGTTGTAGACGGCGCCCGCGCGAGGGCGCGCGATCGAGGCTTTCAGCGCACCCGCGATGTCCTCGACGTGGATGCGGTTGAACATGTGGCCCGGCTTGACGATGCGGCGGGCCGTGCCGGCGCGGAGCTGATCGACGACGCTGCGACCGGGACCGTAGATGCCGGCGAGGCGGAACACCTGGACAGCCACGCCCGTCCGCCGCCCGAAGGCCAGCCATGACAGTTCGGCCGCGAGGCGCCGACGCGAGCGTTCCGTACCGGGCTGGGCCGGTGACCGCTCGTCGACCCACGCGCCCCGGCAATCGCCGTAGACGCCGATCGTCGAGAGGTAGCCGACCCAGGTGAGTCCGCGGCACGCGGCCAGCGTCGACTCGAATGCCGCGAGCACTGGATCGCCGGAGGCGTCCGGCGGCGCCGAGACGAGCAGATGGGTGGCGTCGTGCAGGGCGGCGTCGACGGCGCGAACCGCCGATCCGACCGATGGCCGCTCCCCCGTTTCGGCAGGGCGCGCATCGAACGCCGGCCAGTGCACACCGACATGGCCGCGCGCCGCGATCGCCGCGGCTCCCTCGGCGCTGCGGCTCGTCCCGGTGATGCGCCAGCCGACGGATGCGAGCGCGCCCGCCAGCGTCGCTGCGGAGTAGCCGAGACCGATGCAGACGAGATGGCTCATGATGACAGCTCCGCCCCCCATTCCGCCCGCACCTCGCCATCACACTCCCGGTCCGCGAGATCGGCGGCGAGACTGGCGAAATCCGCGCGCGACACCAGCCGCGCCAGCGCCCACACCGCCATGGCGCGCACGAGCGGGGAAGGATCGGCGAGCCGGCGCTGTACCGCAGGCGCCAGCGTCGCGTCCCCGGAGTTGCCGGCCGCTACCATCGCGTTGCGCACGAGGCGGTCCCGCCCGGCGCGACGCACGGGCGTGCCACGGAAGCGCGCCCGGAAGCCATCCTCGTCGAGGTCGAGCAGCTCCGCGAGGGGCGGATTGTCGGTCTCGGCGCGAGCCGCCAGACGGTGCTCGCGGCCCGCCACGGCGAACTTGTTCCACGGGCA
>JAGRKR010000766.1 GCA_020442225.1 Hyphomicrobiaceae bacterium
GCGTGGTGGCCAGCGTGGTGGCCTGTCCCACCGACGCGACCGCATCAGAGCGGTTTCCGCATGGTGATACTCGTCGGCCGGTCATAGCCGGCGTGGGCTTTTTCCGCGGACTTGGCGAAGCCGAGGGCTCGGAACGTCGCGTGATTTTCGGTCAACTCGATCCGGGTTTCGAGTTCCAGTGCTTGCTTGCCCTGCTCGCGGGCCAGATCTTCGGCGATAGCCATCATGCGCCTGAGAATGCCGCGCCGCTGGTAGGCTGGCAGTACGGCGACCTTGCCAATGTAGATGGCGTCCGGCCGGGCCGCGAGATGGGCGCAGCCGACGAGCCGGCCTGCGTCGTAGGCAAGCACGAGCGTTTCCGTCTCGGCCTTGCAGCGCAGATCGTCCGGTGTCATGCGGTTGAGTGACGACGGGGGATCGATGCGGTCGGCCATGTAGGCGAAGCAGGTGTGCAGCAGGCCGTGCAACTCGTCCCAGTCCGAGAAGCCGGGCGGGGCCGGCGCGACTGTTATCTCGCCCATGTCGGTCGCGCCTTCGGTCTCCGCTGCCTCAGCCGGCCTTCGCCACCGCGTCGGCCAGGGCGACGACGCGCTGCGCTTTTTCCACGATCGGGTAGTCGACGAAATAGCCGTCGATCTGGATCGATGCCGAACCGGCCGCCTCGGCTTCCTTGAAGGCCGCGATCACCTTGCGGGCGAATGTGGCTTCCTCGGTGGTCGGCGTGAAGACGGCATTGGCCAGCGGCACCTGTGCGGGGTGAATGCACATCTTGCCCTGGAAGCCATACTGCTTGGCGCGGGTGGCGGACGCCTTGAACGCCTCATCCTCCTTGATGTGGATGAAGACGGTATCGAGCGGCGGCTCGAGCTTGTTGATGCGGGAGGCGAGCACGACTTCGGCCTGGGCCGGCAACAGCTCGGTTTCCGTCATCGTCCAGTCCATGCCCATATCGCGGGTGTAGTCGCCGGCACCGAAGGCGACGCGCTTGAGCCGTCCGCCGGCACCGCAAATTTCGCGAGCGTTGGCGATGCCGCGGCCGGTCTCGATGATGGGCATAAGGTCGATGCCGCCGACCGGCAATCCAGCCTTCTCTTCGAGCCCCGACATCAGCCAGTCGACCTTCTCGAGATCGGCGGCGCGCTCCACTTTCGGCAGCACGATCCCGTCGACGCCTTTGGCGATCACGGCCTCGACGTCACCGAAGCAGAACGGCGTGTCGAGTGCATTGACCCGAATGTAGCCGCGACACTTGCGCGGTCGCTGCAAAGCTTCGACGACGGTCGCACGGGTGGCCACCTTTTCCGACAGTGCTACGGCGTCTTCCAAATCGAGGATGACGGCATCAGCGCCAGCGTCGAACACCTTCTCGACCTTGCGTGGATGATTGCCAGGGACGAACAGGAAGGTCCGGTTGGGCTGCATGAATTCTTATTTCCTTGGCTTTTCTCGATCGTGCGTGTCGCGGCGGGCTACCAGATCCAGCCCGGCTTCAGCTTGTCGTTCTTGGTGGGAGTGGGCTTGTAGGCGCGCTCGGCGTCCACGATCACGACAACTGGGGCTGCATCCGGTTCCGCGGCCGGGAAGTAGATGGCACCACGCGGGGCAAAATGCTTCGCGTTGATGTCAAACGCAAACTTGTCGGCCTTCGTTCGCCAGCGGATGCGATAAGCATAGTAGGCCGCAAGTGCCGGCAGGGCGCCGAGCAGGACGATCAGCGTGACGTCGCCGAGCCAGCCGAAGGTGAAGGTGAGATGCCGATTGTCGGCGACGAACAGGATCAGCCCGCACGCGAACATGACCGAAGTCGCAAGAAAAGGCCGCCACAGCCTTTGCTCGATGCCACGTACCGGCAAAGCATAGCGCTCGAATCCGTCGATCCGGGCAGCCTCGACGCGCAGTTCAGCCGCCTCTCCGGCAGGTAGGCGTGCGAGGAATTCCTCGAGACCAATGCGCTGCCGTGCAGCATCGCCGACCGGAGGGCGGTCTGACGAATGCGAGCTGTCCACGGCGGTTGGAGGGGAAGTCATGCGGTCCTGATCTTGCCTGCGCTCGAAATGAAGGAGCAGCGCGCGCGCCGGATTCAGCGAGGACTTTAAGGGAAGGCGAGCGGGCGGTGCAAGCGCCCGTGGACAATGGGCAAGTGCGCGGATCGCACTACCACCGCAGATAGAAAGGCCGTAGTGTGCCGCCAAACATCAGGGAGGCTCTGGAGGCGTCATGTCACGACCCAAACTCGTCATTCTGCCCGGCGACGGCATCGGACCCGAGGTGATCGCACAGGCTAAGCGTGTGCTGGAATGGGTGCGCGAGAACCGCGGCTTCGATTGCGACGTGATCGAGCATCCTTACGGTTTCCACGTCTACAAGGAGCTGGGCACGCTCTATGGCCCGGGTGTGATCGATGATGCGCGCGAGGCCGACGCGGTGCTTTATGGGGCGTCGGGCGGGCCGAACTACGATGATATTCCGCCGGCCATCCGCCGCCAGGGCAGCGTGCTCCGACTGCGGCGCGAGTTGAAGCTCTACGCCAATCTGCGGCCGACGCGCGGTATCGTCGAGATCGCGGACGCTGTGCCGTTCAAGCGTGAGGTGATCGAGGGCGTCGACAGCCTGCTGGTGCGCGAGGCCAA
>JAGRKR010000103.1 GCA_020442225.1 Hyphomicrobiaceae bacterium
CTCGGCATCGGCTACCTGCCGCAGGAGGCGTCGATCTTTCGCGGCCTCACCGTCGAGCAGAACATCATGGCCGTGCTGGAACTCGTCGAGCGGAACCGCAAGGCGCGCAAGGAGCGTCTCGACGAGCTGCTCGAGGAGTTCAACATCACGCGCCTGAGAAAGTCCCCGTCGATCGCATTGTCCGGCGGCGAGCGGCGGCGCTGCGAGATTGCCCGTGCGCTGGCGACCCGCCCCAACTTCATGTTGCTGGACGAGCCGTTTGCCGGCATCGATCCTATCGCGGTCGGCGACATCCAGGACCTCGTCCGCCATTTGACCGAGCGCGGCATCGGCGTGCTCATCACCGATCACAACGTCCGTGAGACCTTGAGCCTGATCGACCGCGCGTACATCATTTACGATGGTCAAGTTCTGACACAAGGTAAGCCCGAGGAAATCATCGCAAACGAAGACGTACGACGGGTCTATCTCGGCGATATGTTCGGTTAAGCACACCGTAAGCCTATTGAGACCATCGTTCGCCGGGGAAGAAGAGGTTCGAGGGTCTTCGGGATATGGCGCTTTCCGCCAAATTGGAGCTGAGGCAGGGCCAGCAGCTCATCATGACCCCTCAACTGCAACAGGCTATCCGCCTGCTGCAGCTGTCGAATCTCGAGCTGTCGGCCTTCGTCGACGCCGAGCTCGAGCGCAATCCCCTTCTGGAGCGCGACGAGCACGCGACGGATGCCGCGTCGACGCTGGACGCCACCGAGCCCGGCGAGCCGGTCGCTGCTACGCAAGGCGAGGAGGGCTGGCTCGATCTGGCGGCCCCCATCCCCGACGCCCCGGCCGCACTCGATACCTCCTTCGACAATCTCTATCCCGATGTCGCACCATCGGACATGAGCCCGGTCGACCTCGCCGGCAGCTGGTCGTCGGTCCGCCAGCGGACGACGGCCCCCGGTGATGGCGAGACGTCGAACCTCGAGGCCTACCTCACCAGCGAGCCGACACTCCAGGACCATCTCACGCAACAGCTCCAGCTCACCATCACCGATCCCCGCGACCGGATCATCGGCCAGCACCTGATCGATCTCGTCGACGAGGCCGGGTATCTGGCGACCGATCTGGACGCGCTGGCCGACCGGCTCGGCGCGCCGCTGTCGCGGGTCGAGGGGGTTCTGGCCGTGCTCCAGACGTTCGATCCACCCGGCGTATTCGCGCGCAGCCTCGCGGAATCCCTGGCGCTCCAGCTCAAGGACCTCAACCGCTACGACCCGCAGATCGCCGAGTTGCTGGCCAATCTGCATCTGCTCGCCGCACACAATCTCGCCGCCCTGAAGCGCGCCATCGGCGTGCCGACGGAAGAGCTCGTCGAGATGATCGCCGAGATCAAGCAGCTCAACCCCAAGCCGGGGCTCAAGTACGGCTCCGAGACCGTGCACACCGTCGTGCCCGACGTGATCGTGCGCCCCTCGCCGCTCGGCGGCTGGCTCGTCGAGCTCAACACCGAGACCCTGCCCCGCGTCCTCGTCAATCGCTCGTACTACTCGACCGTGTGCGGCTCGACGCGATCCGAGACCGAGCGGACCTACCTGAACGAATGCCTGCAGAACGCCAGCTGGCTCGCCAAGAGCCTGGATCAGCGCGCCCGCACCATCCTGCGTGTCTCCGAAGAGATCGTGCGTCAGCAGGACGGCTTCTTCGCCCATGGCGTCGAGCATCTGCGGCCGATGAGCCTCAAGGTCGTGGCTGAGGCCATCTCCATGCACGAGTCGACGGTCAGCCGGGTGACCTCGAACAAATACATGTCGACGCCGCGTGGGATCGTCGAGCTCAAGTACTTCTTCACCTCGGCCATCGCCTCAGCCGACGAAGGCGAGGCCTACTCGTCGGAATCGGTGCGCTTCCGCATCAAGCAGCTCATCGACGCTGAGCCGGCCGCAGACATCCTGTCTGACGACAAGATCGTCGAACGGCTGAAGAGCGACGGGATCGACATCGCACGGCGCACCGTCGCCAAATACCGCGAGGCCATGCGCATCCCCTCATCCGTCCAGCGTCGGCGCGAGAAGCGCATGGTTCTGACCAGCGGACAGCGCGCTTGACCGTGCGAACCGCTACACCGGGCGTGGCGTCGCGCTCAGCCGTCTGTCCGTCCGACACCGCCGTTCCGCCCCCCTCGCGCACCCGCAACCTCCTGCCCCCCTGGGCCGGTGTTGCAGTCCCACGACAGGCGAGCCATATAGACATGAGGGCCTCGTGACCTGTCCTGCGGGGCCGAACCTGACGTCCGCATCAATTCGGAAGAGCCAAATGACAATACAGGTTACTGGGAGAAACGTAGAATCGGGCGAGGTATTCCAGGAGTACGTCAGAGAAAAAATACAAACTGTTCTTGGGAAGTACATTGGGTCTGACCTGACAGGTCACGTCAGGATAGAGAAGTCCCGCATCGGCTTCAGAACGGACTGCCAGATCAAGTTGCGCTCCGGGCTTCTTCTGCAATCCCACGGCGAAGCTGGCGAGGCGTACAGCAGCGCCGACGCTGCGCTCGAAAAGCTCGAGAAGCGCGTCCGCCGCCACACCCGCCGCCTCAAGGATCATCACGAGGGCAATCACCGCGCGCCGACCACCTTCGAGCCGGGGAACGATGCGGTCGACTATGTCGTCGAGCCTAAGAATGAGCCGGCAGGGCCGGACGACGGCCGGGAAACGCCGGTCATCGTCGCCGAGCAGCGCCGCAGCTTGCCCCTGCTCTCCGTGAGCGAGGCCGTGATGCAGCTCGATCTTGCCGATGAGCCCGTGATCGTCTTTAGAAACGGCAGCGCAGGTGCGGTTAATGTCGTGTACCGGCGCCGAGATGGGAATATCGGGTGGATTGATCCCAGCGGCAGCTAGAAAAGTTCGCGTTTCGCCATGGAACGGTCTTGTCTGTTCCGGAAGATGCGCTAATCATGCAGATGCTACACCGTTGCCCATGCGAATCAGGGCAAGGCATAGGACTGTAGAAGTCTACGAAGAGGCAGACCGCCCGACACGACCGCCCGAAACCGCTCGCCGGGAGTAGGAGGGGCACCGCTTCCAGCGATGGGCGCGTGTTCGGCAGGGACGCGAAAGGAGAGGGCGCGGCGGCGCCTTCATTTGGAAAGACAAAAGCCGGGCGTTAGCGAGCGCACCGTGTAGCCAGGTAAGCTTACAGCGGGATCAGACGTACGGGGAGCCATGGCGCGCCCGGAGGGCAGCGTGTTGGCACGAGACGTGCCTTGTCGTGGCATTGATGTTTTTCACGAGAGCGCATCGGAGCGGGCCGAGGCGGGAACGAGAGACCAGATGGACCTGAGCGATCTCATATCGCGCGATGGCGTGATCGCCTCACTCAAGGCTAAGAGCAAGAAGCAGGCCTTGCAGGAGCTTGCCGCCAAGGCTGCTGAGCTGACCGCGGCCGAGACGCGCGAGATTTTCGACACCTTGCTGCAGCGCGAGCGGCTCGGCTCGACCGCCGTCGGCCGCGGCATTGCCATTCCTCATGGCCGGCTGGCTGGATTGCAGGCCATCGTCTGCCTGTTCGCGCGCCTCGATCAGCCGATCGAGTTCGATGCGCCCGACGACGAGCCCGTCGATCTCATCTTCGTGCTGCTCGCACCAGAGCACGCCGGCGCCGATCATCTGAAGGCGCTTGCCCGCATTTCCCGACTGCTGCGCGAGCCGTCGACCATCGACAAGCTGAGGGCGTCGCGCGACAAGACCGCGCTCTATGCCGTGCTCACCGAGCCCATGGCCTCGCACGCCGCCTGAGCCAGGCATTGCCGCGATCCGCGAAAATGACGAGAGGGTGCGCGCGTTTCCGCCCGCACCCTCAAGTGTGTCGTGGAACAATCGGCTCAGTGCACGCTGGCAACCACCAGATCGTCCTCGATGGCATGCCCGAGCGCAGCCTGGCGTGAGTCCGTCAGGGCGAGTGGCGTGCCATCGGCCGCATGCAGCGAGAAGAGATCGATGCCGTCAGGAATGCCGCGCGCGGTCGGAAACAGCCGCCCGGCCTCCTCGCGTGTCAGAACCTTGATGTAGGCTACAGATCCGTCGCCGAGACTGGCCAGATCGATGATCGAGATCTGCTTCTCGGTCCCTACGGGTCTCTTGAGATCACCGTCCATGACGCTACTCCTCCTGAAAGAGGGGCTCAGCCGGTGTCAACTGCCACAGCCGAGCACACGATCTGCACGACCGTCGGCGTCTTACCGACAATCATGCCTCGATTCGCCCGTCCTCCGCCAGTCTTGCCGGCGGCCGGAGCGGTTCGAGCCGGAACACACCACGCACGTGTCGTGGCAGAACTCTCGCGATGAAAACGCCGGGGCACGTCGATCTCCTGACCTCGCATCCGCGCATGCCGCTCCGTCACGAGCGGCATGCGGCCAATGAGGTCACAGGCAATCGGTCGAGATGCAACCGCCGTACGGTTCCATCGAGAGCCTCGATCGCCCCCTTAGCTCATGGGCTTCGAGCCGATCTCGATGCGACGGACCAGACGGTCCGGCTCGTGCTTCACGAGATCGATGGCGAGCAGACCGTTGGCGAGGTCGGCGCCTTTGATCTCGATACCGTCGGCGAGCACGAACGTGCGCTGAAACTGCCGTGCAGCGATGCCGCGATGCAGGTATTGCCGGGACTTGTCGTCCTGCTGACGCCCGCGCACGGTGAGCTGATTGTCCTCGACCGTGATCTCGAGCTGATCGCGCGTGAATCCGGCGACCGCCAGCGTGATGCGCAACATCTCCGGGTGCCCATCCTCCTGGGCGATCCGCTCGATGTTGTAGGGCGGGTAGCCGTCGCCCGAGCCTTTGGCGGCTCGCTCGAGAAGGCGCTCGATTTCTTCGAAGCCCAACAGCATTGGGCTCGACAAGTGCGTCAATCGCGACATATGCAAAGTCCTTCCAAAGCGACCTTGTCGGATGTCCGGAGCCTACTCCCCAGGATCGCCCGGCCCTTGCGGCACCGAGCGAGCCCCTGGGGGTTACGACGAGCATATGGTGGGTCTTGAATTCAATTCAAGGAAGCCGATCCGGACGCGCCGTAACGATTGTCAAAATTATGCACCGTTGGCGAGAGATAACCGCTTTCGTCAAAGTTGGCCGGAAGGCCGCCGCCCGATCCCTCCATCACGAGCTGGAGCTCATATGCCCCTGATGCGCCACCCCGCCCTGAAACCCTTCGGCCTCTTCGCACTCTGCTTCGCTCTCGCCCTCGCGGCTGGGCCCGCTCGCGCCACAGAGCCGCAGGCGGCCAAGCCGGACGCCAAGAAGGCGGCCGTGCCGGAGCTGACCCCGGAAGAAAAGAAGGAGAAGGAGATGCGCAGTGCCTGCAAGGCGCTGATCTGCGGCATCTATCACAACAAGCTCGCACAGGGGGCCGACGTCTCCTGCAACGTGATCAAGTCCTGGCGCAAAGAGACGCTCAACAAGATGATCTCGAAGGCGCGCATAAGCTGGCCATGGGGCAAGGCACGCTGCCAGACCCAGATCAAGCTGAAGCGTGACATGCTGGCCAAGGCCATCGCCGAGCCCAAACTGACGGCCAAGATCGACACGCATACGATCACCTGCGAGATCGAGCGCGAGAAGGGCCCCTACACGATGAAGTTCGACCTGTCGCCGACGGTCACCTTCGAAAAGGGCAAGGCGGTCAGCGCCAAGCTCGGCTGGGGCAAGATCGAGGCGCCCGCGCTCGCCAAGAGCGCGATCTGGTCCGCTGCCAAAGCCGACAGCTTCTTCGGCGTGTTCGAGAAGTCGGTCGTCGAGGACATCAACAAGTTCTTCACGACGAACTGCCTCGAGGTCAAGGATGCCTGGGCGAAGTGAGCGGCGAGCCGGGCGCGGGCCTACCGCCCGGCAATCGCCTTCCACGATCACCCCATGCGAGCACGGCGCGCCTCGCCTTGCTCGCGCAGACGTTTGAGAGACAATCGCATCATGGCAGCCCCCTCAAAGACACTCGAGTTTCCCGGCCAGGCCGGGCACACGCTGGCGGGACGCCTGGAGCTGCCATCCGGCGCCCCCCGCGCCTATGCGCTGTTCGCCCATTGCTTCACCTGCTCGAAGGACAGCCACGCCGCCGCGCGCATCTCGCGCCTGCTCGCCGAGCACGGCATCGCCGTGCTCCGGTTCGACTTCACCGGCCTCGGCGACAGCGAGGGCGAGCTTGCCAACTCCGGCTTCTCGAGCAACGTCCAGGATCTGATCGCCGCCGCCGATTATCTCAGGGTGCATCACGAGGCGCCGCGACTGCTGATCGGACATAGTCTCGGCGGCGCCGCCGTGCTCGCCGCCGCCGGCGACATTCCCGAGGTGCTCGGCGTCGCCACGATCAACGCGCCGGCCGACGCCACCCACGTGCTGCGTCACTTCCAGGCCAAGGTCGAGGAGATCGAACAGCGTGGCGTCGGCGAGGTAACGCTCGGCGGGCGGCGCTTCCAGATCAGCAAGCGCTTCCTCGATGACGTTCGCAGCCAGCGGCTGACCGAGCGAATCTCGCGGCTGCACCGGTCCCTGCTCGTGTTTCACGCCCCGCGCGACGAGATCGTCGGCATCGACAATGCCACCGCCATCTTCGTGGCCGCCAAGCATCCGAAAAGCTTCGTGTCCCTCGACGATGCCGACCACCTGCTGACGCGGCGCCAGGATGCCGCCTACGTCGCCGAGATGCTGAGCGCCTGGGCGAGCCGCTTCGTCGCCGACAGGAACGGGGATGGCACCGGCACGAGCGCGCCAGCGCCGGCGGGCGTCGTCATGGTTGGCGAGACGGGCGAAGGCAAGTTCCAGCAGTTGATGCGCGTCGGCACGCACCGCATCCTGGCCGACGAGCCACGCTCGGTCGGGGGCAGCGACACCGGCCCCTCCCCCTACGATCTTCTGGCGATGGCGCTCGGAGCCTGCACCACGATGACGCTCAGGCTCTATGCCGACAAGAAGCAGATTCCCCTCGATCGCGTCAGCGTCGACGTCAAGCACCGCAAGGTGCATGCCGAGGATTGCGAGGACTGCGGCGAAGGTCGCGAGGGTCGCATCGATCGCTTCGAGCGCATTATCCGCATCGAGGGTGCATTGGACGCGGCGACACGCGCCCGCCTGCTCGAGATCGCCGACCGCTGTCCGGTGCACCGCACGCTCGAGGCCAGCTCCGTCATCGTCACGCGCTCGGTCGAGACTTAGGGGCTGCGCATCGGCACCCTGCCGGCGCGCCCCGCCATTCATCTCGTTCCGCGTAGGCTTGGCGCCCGCAATCCGCTAGGATCGGCCGCGCCTGATGCCTCGACGCCAGCCTCGCGGCTGACGTCTCATCCGAAGTGGGGGAAAGATGTTCAGTCGAGCGTTGCAGCTGCCGGCATGGAGCCGCGCAGCCTTGGCCATCACCGGCCTCCTGCTGCTGACCAGCGCGCCAGCGCTCGCCCAGCATCCACCGAAGAACGAGAGCTCCAGCAGCGGACCAGCTGCGCCACCGCCCGCCTCGCGCGACGATCGGCGCTCCGGCTCGGTCGCGGACGAGATCGCCGCCGTGCAGGAGAAGGGCGGGTCCAGCGCATGGGACAAGGTGGTGACGGGCATCATGCTGCGCGCCTTCGATCGCGACGGCTCGAAGCGTATCGACAGCACGAGCGAGCTCGACAGGATCGACTGCGCGACGTGGCGAGCCCTCGACGCCGGCATGAAGCGCGGCGGCAGGACTGGCATGGTGGTCACCTACGGGTTCGGTCCGCAGTTCATCTATGTGGGTTATGCCATCGGCATCCACGAAAGCCAGCGCAGCCGCGCCTACTCGCGCATGCTCGCGTGCGGTGTTCCGGATTCCGCCAGCGGCAAGCGCCGTCCTGAGCCGGCATCGCCTGCCCCGATCCCGTCCCCCGGACGTGGCTCGGTCGCCGACGAGATCGCCGCCGTGCAGGAGAAGGGCGGGTCCAGCGGATGGGACCGGATCGTGACGGGCATCATGCTGCGCGCCTTCGATCGAGACCGTTCGGGCTCGATCGACAGCACCTCCGAGCTCGATGCGATCGACTGCGCCACCTGGCGCGCGCTCGACTCTGGGATGAAGCGCGGCGGACGCATGGGTCTTATCGTGACCTATGGCTTCGGCCCCGGCTTCATATACGTCGGCCATGCCGTCGGCATCAACGCCTCGATGCGCGAGCGCGGCTACCAGCGCATGGGCGATTGCGGGGTGCGGCGCTGAGGCAGGAGTGCATGGTCCTGCTGGTTGTTACGTGCGGCGCGTGTCGCGGTAGCTTGGAAACCGATCGAGCGCCGCACGCACCCGCTCGAGATCGTCTGTAAGCTGGATCGCCTGCTCCGCGTGCTTCATGGCGAGTTGCGAATGCCGGTAGGCCTGCTCGCACACGGCCGGGTTGCGCGAGCGCGTCAGGATGGCGAACGCCTTCTGCAGTCGGATCTGCACCTCCGGAATCGCCGCACCGTCGCGCGCTATCGGCGCGAATGCGTCGTCGAAGAGATCCTTCTCGGCGAGACCCGGCACGCGCACGCGATCGAACTTCGGCTCCTGGTTGCGATCGACGGCGGACCAGATGTCGAACAGCATGACCATGCGGCCGATCACGTCGATGGCAGTGCCGGGATCGTTGACGGCGGGCGAGAGCGCGCGCGAGGCGATCTCGGACATGGCGATGATGCCGAAGCGCGGGTCCTGATCGAACGTGCGGCTGCGTTCGATGGAGAAGGCATCGGCAACCTCCGCCTCGAGCTCCGCCGCATCCTGTGACCGCGCCCCCTGCACGTAGGCGATGGGGCTGCGCGCGGACACGAACGCCCCCGGGAGCGAGACCACGTCGATCGACGTCTCCAGCCGCTCGGCGATCGACTGAAGGACATCGACCGCGATGTGCTGAACGTACCCGGTAGCACCAGCATAGACCGGCAGCGCATCGACCGGCTGCTCCCTCGCGACGCGCGGCCCCGGCCGCCCGCCCATGTACGGACGCGCCGCCCGCGCCTGCAGAGCCGTACGCGCCACCTCGTAGACGGCATTGGTCGTCTCGCCGACACGACCGAGCCGGCGCACATAGTCGACCCAGCGCAGCAGTGTCACGACCACCAGCGTCACCACAACCAGGGTCGAGGCGAAGACGACGACGCGAGCGCCGGGATCGTAGACGCCGGTCGTCAGCAGGATGGTGGCGAGCAGGCTGTAGATGAAGGCGCCGATGAAGACCGCCATGACGTTCATCGACGTCGCGTCGCGCATCAGCAGGCCGGTTGCCCGCGGAGTGGCCCCGCTCGAAGCCGCAGCGTAGCCGTTCACCATGGTCGAGAGCGAGAACGTGGTCACCGCCAGCATGGACGAGGAGATGATGCCGAGAATGGTCTCGACGCTCTCCGAGCCGATGGTGCGCGCGATGCTCGCCGGGACGTACGGCCCGATGACGAGCCCAAGCACAGCCACGGCGATCGCAATCGCGGACAGGAAGACCGATCGGAACCACAATTGATCGACGACCTGCTGCAATTGCCACCAGAACTTCGACATCGCCTCGCCCTCTCACGTCCGCAGGGATTGCATGCGCCTCGGCCGCTCGGCAGAAACCTGCCAAGCCTACCCTATTGACACCGGATCGTCAGGAAAGCGGTCCCGCCGGGATTTCGCGCACTTCTGGTTTCGCCCTGCCAGCAGAGCGGCCAGCGCGGCTCAATCCGGTTGAACCGCGCATGGCGAGCGTATAGGCGTCGACAGGGCGAGGCTTGCAGTGGAGGAGAACGTGAGTGGCAACGAGATCGCGACCTATGAGTATATCGTCGTAGGGGCCGGATCGGCCGGCGCTGTGGTCGCCAACAGGCTCTCCGCCGCCCGGCATCGCGTGCTGCTGCTCGAGGCTGGTCCCGTTGACCATCCCTGGACGCGCGTGCCGATCGGCTACGCCAAGCTGATCAATAATCCCGCAGCGAACTGGCTCTACAGCTCCGAGCCGGACGCCAACACCAACGGCCGGCGCATTCCGGTGCCGCGCGGCCGACTGCTGGGCGGCTCCAGCGCCATCAACGGCTCGGCATTCGTGCGCGGCCAGGCCCAGGATTTCGATAACTGGGCGCAACTCGGCAATCGCGGCTGGAGCTACGAGGCCGTGCTGCCCTACTTCAAGCGGATGGAGACGTTTGCGGGCGGCGACGACGCGTTCCGGGGATGCGGCGGCCCCATCGAGGTGACGAATCCCACCCCGCAGGCCCCGCTTTTTCAAGCCCTGATCAAGGCGGCGGCCGAAGTCGGCATTCCCTTCAATCCCGACTACAACGGCGCCCGGCAGGACGGCATCGCCATGAGTCAGGCGACGATCGCCAGGGGCCGTCGCATGAGCACGGCGCGCTGCTATCTGGCGCCCGTGCGCAGGCGAGCCAATCTTCGCATCGTCACCGGCGCGCTGACCACGGCCCTCCTGCTCGACGGCAAGCGCTGCGCGGGCGTCCGCTACCGACTGGGCGATACCGACCGCGAGGCGCACGCCACGCGCGAGGTGATCGTGAGCGCCGGCAGCATCAACTCGCCCCAACTGCTCGAGCTCTCCGGCATAGGCGATCCGCAGCGCCTCGGCGCGCTCGGCATCGAGGTGCGACACGCGCTGGCGGGAGTCGGCGAGAATCTCCGGGATCACTACGCGCCGCGCACCCGCTGGGCCATCGGCGCGCCGGGCCTGAGCTTCCGTGACCGCGCCCGCGGGCTCGGGCTGGTGCGCGAGGCGCTTCGCTTCGCGCTCACCGGCGAGGGCCTGCTGTCCATGGTGGCGGCGCCGCTGCGCGCGTTCGTACGCTCGCGCGAGGGCCTCGCCGGCCCGGACCTGCTGCTCGGCTGGGTGCCGCTGCTCTACGATCCCGGACCCAAAGTCTCGGCGCAGGCCGGCATGTCCTGCTATGCGCACCCGATGCGGCCGGAAAGCACGGGACACGTCCACATCACGTCGAGCGATCCGCGCCAGCCGCCGGCCATCACCTTCAACTTCCTCTCTGCGCCCGTCGATGCCGAACTGACGGTCCGGGCCATCCGCATCGCGCGCGCCATCATGACGGCACCCGCCATGGCTGAGGCCGGGTTGACGGAGCTTGCCCCCGGCATCGCCCGCCAGACCGACGACGAGATCCTGGAGTGGGTGCGGCAGGCCGCCGAGACGACCTATCATCCCGTCGGCACCTGCCGCATGGGCCAGGACGGCATGGCCGTCGTCGACGAGCACCTGCGCGTACGCGGGCTCGAAGGCCTGCGCGTCGCCGACGCCTCGATCATGCCGACGCTCACCTCGGGCAACACCAACGCGCCCGCTATCATGATCGGCGAGAAGGCGTCCGACATGATCCTCGCGGCCACCGCGGCCTGAGCGGGCGGCAAGGCCTGCGTCACCGCCACCGGCTCGACCTGCGGGCCTCGCTCTGCCAGACTGACGGCGAGACACTTGCCTGCCGACCACCCAAGCACCACTCGAAGGCCTGACCATGACCCGATTGCTCGATGCCACGGCCCGTGGCGTCTTCCCCATCTCGCTGACGCCGTTCCACGACGACGGCACCATCGACCATGCCAGCATGGACCGGCTGGTCGACTATTTCCTCTCGCTCGGCGTGCCGGGCCTGACGCTGCTCGGCATCATGGGCGAAGCCAACAAATTGACGGCCGAGGAGTCGCTCGCCTTTATCCAGCGGGCCATCCGGCGCATCGACGGTCGCGCCAAGGTCATCGTCGGCACCGCGCATGTGAGCTACGCGCAATTCAAGAGCTTCTCCGCGGCAGCCATGGACGCCGGCGCCTCGGCGGTCATGGTGGCGCCGGCGACGGGGCTCAGGACCGAGGAGCACGTGCACGCATTCTTCGACGGTCTCGTGAGCAGCATCGGCGACGACGTGCCCATCGCCTTGCAGGACTACCCGCAGAGCTCCGGCGTCTTCCTCTCCGTCGAGACGCTGGGCCGGCTTTTCCAGGCTTTCCCGAGCATCCAGATGCTGAAGCACGAGGAGGGCTCGGCCATGCGCAAGATCACGCGCCTGAGGGCCGCAGAGAAGCGCGGCGCGCACCGGCGCGTGGCCATCATGGTCGGCAACAGCGGCATCCATCTGCCACAGGAGCTGGTGCGCGGCGTCGACGGCGCCAACACGGGCGTCGCCTTCCCGGAAATGCTGATCGAGGTGTGCAACCGGACCTTCGCCGGCCAGGCGGAAGCGGGCGAGGACCTCTACGACATCTTCCTGCCGATCGTGCGCCACGAGTGGCAGCCCGGCATCGGACTCGCCATCCGCAAGGAGATCTTCCGCCGCCGCGGGCTCGTCGCCTCGGCCCGTGCGCGCGCGCCGGGTCCGTCGCTCGATGCCGACGATCATGCCGAATTGACCCGCCTGCTCCAGCGCCTGCACCGCCGGCTCGACGAGACGGGAGAGGGCGCGATCATCACGTCCTATCCGGTGTCTTTTGCCGATACCTGAGCGCCCATGTTGAGCCGACGCAGTCTCAGCATCGCCCAGATGCCGAGCGCCGGCCCGGCGGCGAGCCCGGCGAGCACGGCCGGCCAGCCGAAGGTCGCCGCCAGCAGCGGGAACACCTGCACGGTCACGAACGTCAGGGCGAAGCCGAGCGCGGTCTGAAGCGCCAGCAGGCTGCCGGCGACCTCTGCAGGGGCGGCGTCGGCGACGAGGGCCGAGAACTGCGCCGAATCCGGCACGACGCTCGCTCCCCAGAGCAGCGCCAGCGCGAACGTCAGCCACACCGGGCCGCCGAACGTCGCCGCGAAGAGGACGGCCGAGGTGCCGCTCACGGCCATGGCGACGGCCGCGGTCTCGGCCTTGCCGATGCGGTCGCCCACGAGACCGGCAACGATGCAGAGCAACCCGCCGAGACCGATGGCGAGAAACGCCGTCAGCTTGGCGAGCGCCAATGCCGCCGGGGCCGCCATGGTCGCGCCGTAGGATGCTGCCAGCGCCACGGCCAGCCACGCCCACATGGCATAGAGTTCCCACATGTGGCCGAGGTAGCCGGCATAGGCGAGGCGCACGCGCCGGTTCGTCCAGGCGAGGAAGATCGCGCGGGGGTCGAAGGCCGCCGCCGTGCCGTGATGGGGCCCGAGCCGTGTCAGCAGCACGAGCAGGCCGGCCAGCGCCGCCACGGCCGAGGCGATAGCGACCGTCAGCCGCCAGTCCGCACCGCCGGCAAGCGCCATCAGGTGCGGTGCCGCCGAGCCCAGGGTCAGCGCTCCCACGAGCGCACCGACCAGGAAGCCCCGATCGCGCTGCCCCCAGCCGACGGCGATCTTCATGCCGACCGGATAGACGCCGGCGAGCAGCGCGCCCGTGGCGAACCGCGAGGCGATGGCGGCAAGGCTGCCCGGCGGCAGCACCAGCAGCAGGGCGTTGACCAGCGCCGCTGCCAGCGCCGAGACGGCGAAGATGCGACGGGGGTCGTAGCGGTCGGCGATACCGAGGATGGCCGAGACGAGAGCCCCGACCACGAAGCCCGCCTGCACGCTGCTCGCGAGTGCCGCCTGCCTGAGCGGCGAGATGGTGGCCTCGCGCGCCATGTCGGGCAGGATGGCGGCCGACACGAACCACAGGCTCATGCCGGCGAGCTCCGCCACCAGCAGCAGCGATACGGACCTGAGCTTCTCCGACGCAAGAGGGTTCTGACGAGGCGTGATCTCGAAGTCCTCCCGTGGGACGGCCAGGACGGCGTGGCGGGCGGACAGGGCATCACACCAGGGCGGCGGTGGTCAATGGGTCTGGCGGGATGCGCCGCGAAGACCAGCCTTCCGGGCGGACATCCTCATCAGCCTGTCCTTGCAGCACCGCCACCTTCCCGGCGTGGATTGGCTTCGCGCGCCTGTGAGCCGGTCGTCCGCCAACATCCGGTCGAACTCGGACCACGAAAGGCCTATATGCGTGGCACGACGCCTTGCCTGCATGTCCACGACGAGGGAGCCACCTTTGCCCCGCACCAGCACCGCCGCCGATCAGCGCTTCTGGGACCGCCATGCCCGGAAGTACGCACGCGATCCCATCAAGGACATGGCCGGCTACGAGCGCACGCTGGAACACACGCGCGCCCGGCTGACCGGCGCCGACACGGTCCTGGAGCTCGGCTGCGGCACCGGCACCACGGCCTTGAAACTCGCGCCTCACGTCGCCCGGCTGCTGGCGACGGACATCTCCCCCGAGATGATCGCCATCGCGCGCGACAAGGCGGCGGCCGCAGGGTGCGCCAACCTGCACCTCGCAACGGGCACGCCCGACCGTATCGATGCCAGCGATGGCACGTTCGATGCCGTGCTCGCCTTCAACCTCCTGCACCTCGTCGCCGACCGACGCCAAGCCTACGGCGAGGTGCGCCGGCTGCTGAAGCCAGGCGGGCTGTTCATTACCAAGACGCCCTGTCTTTCCGAGATGAACGTGCTCATCCGCCTCATGGTGCCGGTGATGCGGCTCATCGGTAAGGCGCCGCACGTCTCGTTCTTCACGGCCGGCGACCTCGAGCGAGAGATCGCGGCCGCAGGCTTCACGATTGTCGAGCGGGCGCGGCACGGCTCCACGGGCAAGGATCCGCGCATCTACATCGTGGCGAGCACACCCGCGGTGTAGGACCGCCTACCGAAGCTGTCTCACCGGACGACAGCCCGAATCGGCAACCGCTTGCGCGTTTGCGCCACGCCACGCGCATTTGCCATGAGTGGGCTCTGCTTCAGCCAAGGCTTCGCCTCGCTGCTTGCTGAGCCGCCTGCTTCGCGGCACCTTGCCGGAGGCCAGGGCACGTCCTGGCGGAGCCGGCAGCCGACACAGTGGACACGTTCGCGCGCCCTGCCCCGCCATTTCCCGGCAGCCGATGGACGGTCTGCCGGCCGATCCGGACCGATCGCCGGCGCAGCGAGCCGGCCCGGCCCAAGAACAGGGCGACCGCTTGCGGCGCATGGCGGAGGGGGTGGGATCCTTCCCCTCAGTACAATCAAATTATTACATGTTATTGTTACCGTTACCCCCACGAAATACCCCACCACTGCAAGTGTTCACGGGTGAATCGGCAGGAGCACACATGATGACGCTGTAACGCGGATCTCGGCGTGATGGTAGTTCCTCGCGAGAGATCGAAAGTATCGAGTTGGATGAGCCGTCAATAGCCCATGTTGGGCAAGCCAACGTTCAACTCATCGTCGATGGTCTCGACGCCATCTATTTCCTCAAGCAGCACCCTGAGTGCGGATCGTTGATCGGGCGTTGGGATGAAACCAACAAGGTTGACCTTGCCCCCATCTACCGTAACGCCGATGAAACTCGAATTGAGCCAGGACTGCATTCGCATTTTATCAACGATGGTCTTCTGCAGTTCGGCATTGCGGAGGGGGTTCTGTTCAGTCTTACGCTCTATGCGGCTGAGGACCGCCACGACGTCGCCACGCGAAACGATCCCAACGACTTTCCCTCTTTCGATCACCGGAACGCGCTTGATTCTATGGTGGTCAAGAATGTCCGCGACCTCTCCAAGCTCTGTGCCCAGCCGAACCGACACGACATGTCGCGACATCACATCGGCTGCTTTGACGCCATGAGACTTTAGGAAATCGCGAGCTTCGGACTCTTGATCAATGAAGAAGCGAAGCCACCATTTTCTCCGTCGCTCCGTGCCGGTCTCGACGCGGTGAAGGAGATCGCTTTGAGTGACGATACCAAGTAGCTCATCTTTCTCCGTGGTCACAACCACACCGCTGATATGGCGATCGCTCATGAGTTGAGCGATCTCGCGAACGGTTGCAGACGGCCGTACGCTGACGATGGACTTGGTCATGATGTCCTGAGCTCGCATGTCGGACCTCCTGGTCACCTGTCTCGAGTCGGCTCGCGATCAGCATTAGATGGTGAAGCCGCATTGAGAGGCCGGACATTCACCCGCCCCCGGCGCCTGAGACGCTACGCCGTGCAGAGAAGGTTGGGCGCAACGACATCGGATGGGCGCCGCCAGGCACCTAACTTCGAGCGTCATGAGTGTTTGGCCTAGCCATCTCGAACAACGGCAGGTTTGGACAGAACTCCGGGTTAACGCTCGACCTCGTGGGATCATCCAGCCAGCGCAGGCACATGTCACTCGTGCCGCAGAACAAACAGCGGCGGCGCGCCTCCGCATACGCATCTCCAGTTCGAACACGAACGAGTCGTCCGGCGTCAACGTCGAGCCGCCGCATCATCTCATGCATCCGGCGGGCTTGACGCTCGACTCGACGGTACATGGGCCATGTCACGGGAAGATCCTCCTTCTGTCCTCGCTCACCACCGAAGCCCATCGCATGTTCATGGGACCAGACGAGATTGATTCCTCAAGCATGACGGCAGAGCGAAGCCCACCCCGGCATTGATCGCGGTCAAGGAATGACGATATATCGCTCTGATACATGCGCGAGAAGCCGAGGGACGACGCGAGCAGGCCCGCCGATTGGGGTGCAAGATCGAGCCTGCCCGTATCGGCACCCCGGACGATCGCAGCGAGCCGCAGCAGCGGCTCCGTCTCCAGACCAAAGGCCCTCAACATGACATCAAACGTGCAGCGGTCGCCGTCGTCGTTCCAAATGTCATGATCCGTGTCGTACGGTGTTGTACCGAACCTATCGGCGACACCTGCCACCTCGGAATGGGGGACGAACAGGAAGCGAGCATCCGGGTCCACGAAGCGACGGATGAGCCACGGACAAGCGATCCTGACGATCTTCGGACGGACGCGCGTAACCCACGCGATCGCGCCGCCCGCGTCCCGCTCTGGCACGTGCTCCCTTTGCAGAACCGGGTGACCCGAGGCTCTCCAAGCCTCAAAGCCTCCGCCCAGGACCTCCGCTTCAACTCCCTCGTCGCGCAGCCAAGCAGCAGCACCTCGACTGATTGTGCCGCCATTTTGGCAGTAGAGGACGACGCGTCGCCCACGAAGAATTGGGGCCCACGCTGCAATGGCGTGAGGATCGTGATTGATGGCGGCCGGCAACAGCACTTGCTTTCGTGGGCCTGCCGGAGATCAACCAGCCGGGGCGATTCCGGTAAGCCGATGAGGCGTGACAGCTGCTGAACGGTAATGGCTCTCCGCTATTTCACGTGGG